>JBFZEL010000309.1:0-6994 GCA_041306925.1 Lysobacterales bacterium | reverse complement strand
CTGTATCTCGTCCTCCATGACCAGCAAGCGCGTACCCTCGATGACATCGGTGCCGGTTTCGAGTTGGGTGGACAACTCCCCGCCAGCGCCGGTCAGCAGTCCGAGCGCAAACGGAATGACCAGGGCCTGCTTGTCTGCCTGCTCATGGGTGGGTGGTGTTTTCTGTTGCAGGGTCAGCGTGTACTTTCGGGTTGCTGCATCGTAACGGTCGGAAACATGCACCTGCGGCGTGCCGGACTGGCTGTACCAACGACCGAACCGGTCCAGGTTGACGCCGTTGGCATCGGCCATGGCAGCCATGAAATCATCACAGGTGACGGCCTGGCCGTCATGCCGTTCAAAATACAACTTCATACCCTTCTGGAAACCCGATTCTCCCAGCAGCGTGTGGTACATACGAATGATCGCCGCGCCTTTCTGGTAAACCGTGGCCGTATAAAAATTGTTGATTTCAACATAATGGTCGGGTCTGATCGGATGTGACATCGGCCCGTCGTCTTCGGGAAACTGCCGGCTCCTGAGGTCACGGATGACCCTGATTCGATTGACCGCCCTGGATTGCATGTCGGCGGAAAATTCTTCATCCCGGAACACCGTGAGACCTTCTTTGAGGGTCAATTCGAACCAGTCCCGGCAGGTGACACGATTGCCGGTCCAGTTATGGAAATACTCATGGCCGATCACGCCCTCGATGCCCTGGTAATCGGCATCCGTCGCCGTATCCGGCCGCGCCAGGACATACTTCGAATTAAAGATGTTCAGCGATTTGTTTTCCATCGCCCCCATGTTGAAATCATTGGTGGCAACGATGTGGTAGATATCGAGATCGTATTCGAGATTGAATCGGTCCTCGTCCCAGCGCATCGCATGGACGAGTGACTGCATGGCGTGGTCGCAGCGGTCGAGGTTTTCCGCTTCAACGTATATCCTCAACACGACGTCACGTCCGCTGCGGGTTTTAAAGTGATCTTCCACCATCGCCAGGTCACCGGCAACCAGGGCAAACAGGTACGACGGTTTGCGGAAAGGGTCCTCCCAGCGGACCCAGTGACGGCCCCCGGGCAATTCACCGGCGGCCACGCGGTTGCCGTTCGACAACAGCACCGGAAATTCCGACCGGTCCGCTTGCATGGTCACGCAATAGGTGGTCATGACATCCGGACGGTCCGGAAACCAGGTGATCTTGCGAAATCCCTGCGCTTCGCACTGGGTCAGCAGGAACTCACCGGAAACATACAAACCTTCCAGCGCGGAATTGTTCGCCGGATGAATCCTGACCTCAGTCTTCACTACGCTTATCGGCGGCGCATCAGGAATCAGCAACGCTTCACCGTTCACCACAAAATCACCCTCACCCAGGGGACGGTCATTGAGTGACACCGAGAGCAGTTCCAGATCCTTACCGTTCAGGACGATGGCCTGTGACGGTTTGAACCCATCCTTCAGGTGAAATTGCATTTCGGCCCGAACCGTGGTGGTTTCGCGGCCAATGTCGAAGAAAAGGTGCAGTTGCTTGACATCCCAGGGGTAAGGCTCGTAATCCTTGCGAAAAATTGATTTGCCGGTTAAACCGTCTTTCATAAACCTGTTCCTCTGTTCAATTTTCGCTGGTGAAGTGCCTTGACGGGCCAGTATTATATGCCGATGAGTGATAAGGCGGCAGACCAAGTTCCCGACATCGCGGACATTTTTTTCGCAAAACAACGCATCAATGGAGCGGTCCGAACCACGCCTGTGCTCACCGACCCGCAACTCAATACTGAATTGGGCTGCGAGCTATGGTTGAAATGTGAGAACCTGCAGCGCACCTGTTCATTCAAATTCCGCGGTGCCAGCAACGCGCTCGCGCTGCTGGATGAAACTGGCTGCAAGGGTGACGTCGCTACCCATTCCTCGGGTAACCACGGGGCCGCACTGGCGCTCGCGGCAGCCCTGCACAACCGCCGTGCATGGATCGTGATGCCGGAGAATTCCGTTCAAACCAAGATCGAAGCCGTACGCCGTTACGGCGGTGAAATCGTCCTATGTCCCCCGCACCAGCAGGCAAGGGAACAAGGCCTCGCGGACCTCGTCGCCAGGGGTTGCATACCTGTTCCGCCCTATGATCACGGTCACATTATCAGCGGCCAGGGTACCGTTGTCGTGGAAATGTCTGAGCAAATCCCGGGCCTGGATATCATCCTGTCGCCGGTGGGTGGCGGCGGCCTGATCAGCGGCAGCGCCATTGCCGCCAGGGCCCTGATCCCCGGCATCAGGGTCATTGGCGCCGAACCGGAAGGCGCCGCGGACACCGCGCTGAGCCTGAGGCAGGGTAAACGGGTGGATCACTTCCCGGTCAATACCATTGCGGACGGTCTGCGGGCAATCGTTGGCGTCCTCAATTTTGCCATCATCAGCGACAACGTGGACAAGGTCATTACCGTCAGTGAAGTGGGCATCGTCGAGGCCATGGCCTTGGTCTGGCAGCGGTTCCGCATGCTGATAGAGCCTTCCTCTGCAACCGTCATTGCCGCAATCCTGGCGTCACCCGGAGATTTTTCCGGCCAGCGTGTCGGCGCCATCATCAGTGGCGGCAACGTCGACCTGGAACGTCTCCCCTTCAAGCCCTGATGGCCGGATTGGAGTTTGCCGTGACACAGCAACTATACCTGTTACGGCACGCCGAAGCGGAGTCGTGGAACCCGTTGGGAAATGATTTTTCCAGACCCCTCAGCGCTGCAGGCAGCCAGCATGCACGCCTGCTTTCCAGCTGGGCTTTTGCAACACTTGACTCCCCCGATACGATTTTATGTTCACCCGCCAGGCGAACCCGTGAAACACTCGCCCCATTTCTCTCGCGCTGGCCACGCTTGCTTGACTCGACCGATTACCTTGATGCGATTTATGCTGCATCTGCAAACCTGCTGCTGACCCTGGCCGAAGACGCCTTCAATTACAGCGAGCGCCTGTTGCTGATCGGGCACAACCCGGGCGTCATGAATCTGCTGCTTGGTGTTTTGCAACAGGAACAGGCTGCCGGTATCGAGACCATGGGTACCGGAACGATGGCCGTCATCGAGTTTCCCGCCGGTTTCAGTCGGCAGTCTCGCGCGGGCAATCTGCTGCATCTGAAGCGCCAGGAAGACTTTTCATTCGATTGAATCGAGGTACACCTGCGCCAGGGCGTTCAGGCCGGCTTCATCTGCCTCGCTGAAACGCTCAATACGGGTGCTGTCTATGTCGAGCACACCGAGCAGCTCATCACGGATGAAAAGCGGTACCACGATTTCAGAGCGCGCGTCGGCGTCGCAGGCAATATGACCGGCAAATGTTTCGACATCGGCGACACGTAGCGTTTTCCCGGACATGGCGGCGGCCCCGCAAACACCTTTACCCATGTCGATGCTGGCGCAGGCCGGTTTGCCCTGGAACGGGCCAAGCAGGAGTTTTTCTCCGTGCAGGAAATAAAATCCGGCCCAGCTGATATCACGTAATTCCTGGTACAACAGTGCGCTCAGATTTGCCGCATTCGTGATCCGGTTGGTGGACACGCTCAGCAATCCTTCAGCCTGCTGCACCAGTCGTTGCCAGGAAAATGGGGCAATTCGCGTCATGTCTTTTTGAACACCAGGATAAAATTGTTGGCCGGCATGGCAAGTTTATGCTCAAATTTCATGTCATGGGCGTTCGCCAGGGATTCGATTGCCCCCATGTCACGAATACCCATTCTCGAGTCCTCGGCACGCAGGCGCGCATCAAAGTGCGCATTGCTTGGCGCGGTAAACTGATGATCGACATTGAACGGTCCGTAAAGACAAAACCTGGCAAGTGATTCGAGATGCGCCGAGACACCGGCAAACATCGCAACCACCGCTTCCCAGGGCATGATATGAGCTGTATTGGCGGAGTACGCAGCATCGTAACAGTAACCTGGCCACGCATCGCGAACCACGTCGAGCCTGATCGGCGGCAGGATGTTCGCGTTGCCTTCGGCTGCAAAGCGCATTTCCAGACCGGCCAGGTTTTCTTCCCTGTCGCTTGGCTGCCACAAAAGACCTGGCATGTTTTGCGTAAAAAAGACCGCGTGCTGACCCGTACCGGAACCGATCTCGAGCACCGCTCCATTCTGTGGGAGCAGATTTTTCAGTTCCTCGAGAATCGGTTGCCGGTTGCGTTCGGCGGCGCTGGAATATGGCAGCGTATTCATGCTGACTGCATCGCCAGGACCGTCCGTGCGAAAGCCTTTCTGCTTTCCGCTTCCGCAGCGTGGTGTCCGCGATCAACCAACCGCCGGCCTGCAACCCACACCGAATTCAACATTGAATTGTCACCCGCGAATATCCAGCTATCGAGCACCGCATCGGGCTTACGGCCGGCCAGTAATTCGTGATTGCCATCCAATTCCAGCAGGTCGGCGCGGCAACCCGGCTCCAGTCGCCCGACGGCCTGGCCCAGGACCGAGGCGCCCGACCTTGCCGCGTGCTGGTAGAGAAATCTGCCGCAACCCGTACCTGCGGTGGTCAGCACGTTGCGCTGTCCGTTCCGCAGTCTTTCGTTGTACTCGAGCAAACGTAATTCCTCGGCCACCGAAATCCGCACGTTGCTGTCTGAACCGATGGCAAAACTGCCACCGGCACCTAACCATTCCGCGGTCCTGAAAACACCATCACCCAGGTCGGCCTCCGTGGTGGGACAAAGACCTGCCGTCGCTTTGCTTTTGGCCGCCAGTTGCAGTTCGCCCGGCGACATATGTGTCGCGTGCACCAGGCACCAACGCCCGTCAACCGGAAACTGCGCAAGCAAAAATTCCACCGGGCGGGCGCCCAGGTGGCGTTGGCAAGCCTCGACCTCCGCAGGTTGCTCGGCGATATGAATGTGCACCGGACAGCGCCGGTCGGGCCAGGACTGCAACACTTCATGCAGTATCGCGGCCGGCACTGCCCTCAGCGAATGGGGTGCCATGCCCAGTTGCAACAGGGGATTCTGCGCGACTTCTTGTTGGCAACTTTCCAGCAGACGCAGAAACTGCCCGGGTGTGTTTGCAAACCGCTGTTGCTCCGCACTGACCGTGCTTTTTCCAAAACCCGAACTGCAATAGAGCACCGGCAACAAGGTTAATGCAATCCCGCTGCCAGCGGCGGCCGCGATAACCTGCATACTCATTTCGGCGGGATCCGCATACACCGCGCCACCCGGTTGATGGTGTAAATAATGAAACTCGGCGCAACTCGTATAGCCGGCCTTCAGCATTTCAATAAAAACCCATTGTGCAACTGCACCGTACTGCTCGGGTGAAACCCGGTTGGCGGTGCGGTACATGGCTTCACGCCAACTCCAGAAACTGTCGGTATCGCCGCCCTGCGGCCCGGTCAGACCGGCGATCAGTCGCTGGAACGTATGGCTGTGTGCATTTGGCATGCCGGGCACGACGACGCCTTCAAGGGTTATATCTGCGGTTTGCGGCGAGCCGTTTTCAAGCGTGTCGATCACACCGTCCTGCGCAACGTTCAGTACGGCGTCGTGATGCCAATGGTCACCCTGCAACAGGGTTCTGCAATAGATTTTCAAGACGGTGACCAATCCAGTAAGGTATCGACAAGGTCGCGCAAAACCGCCTGTACGCGGACGGCCTTTGCCTGATCGTAGGCGGGTGGCTGTTCAGTCATATAGCACGATTGCGCCATTTCCAGCTGCAACGCATGAAAGTTTTCACGCGGCCTGCCGTAGTTCCGCGTGATGTACCCACCTTTGAAGCGTCCGTCGAGTACGGTTGAGTAATAAGGTTCCTTGCGGAGTGCTGCGAAACTGGCGGCGATCATGCCGGGGTCTGCACTGGCGCCCGAATTGCTGCCGAGGTTCAGGTCCGGCAACCTGCCCTCGAATAACCGCGGGACTTCACTGCGGATCGAGTGCGCATCGAGCAGAATGGCGTAGCCAAACCGTTCCCTGGTCTGCCGAAGTTCCGTGTCGAGCTTTGCGTGATAGGGCTGCCAATACTGCGCCCTGCGTTGCGCCGACTCAGTTTCAGTGGGTACCGAACCTTCTTTATAGAGCGGTCCGCCAGCAAATGACTGTTCCGGTAGCAAACCGGTGCCCGGGCCGGTATAGAGCGCCGCGTTGTCCGGCGGCCGGTTCAGGTCGATCACGTAACGGGAGTAGTTGGCCACCAGCAGAGCGGCGCCCCGGGCCACGACCCAGTCATAGAGACGCCCGACGAACCAATCGGTATCCGGCAATTGCAGCGCCTGTTCGGTCAAATGCGTCCTGATGACCTCCGGCACAACGGTTCCGGCGTGTGGAACACTGACCAGTAGAGGGGTTACACCACGCTGGAATGAGAAAACTGGCTTCATGTTTTCCATCTTATACAAAAAAGCCCGGGTTGTGCCCGGGCTTTTTTGTATTCCTTTGCAAGCAATCAATTCACTACGGGACGTTCTTCCACGATGGTCGGTGTCACGAAGATCAGCAATTCACGTTTCTTGGTTTCATTCGCACGGCGCTTGAACAGGTGACCGAGAACAGGGATGCTGCTGAGGTAAGGGACCCTGTCTTCCTTGCGCGCACGTTCATCCTGGAAAATTCCGCCCAGAACGATCGTTTCACCGTTATTCACCAATACGGATGTGCTCAGTTCACGGGTGTCGATCGACGGTACTGAACCACCCCGGCCAGTCTGGTATATCTCACCGACTGAATCCTGCTTGACTTCAAGTTCAAGCTGCACCCGGTTATCCGGTGTAATCAGCGGCGTTGCGCGCAGTTCGAGTACGGCCTCCTTGAACGCAACAGCCGTAGCACCGGAAGATGCCGCCTCTTCATAAGGAATTTCCACACCCTGTTGAATGAAGGCTTCAGACTGGTTTGCGGTGACCACGCGTGGGGTGGAGATGATTTCACCTTCACCCTCTGCTTCGAGTGCCGTGAGTTCCAGGTCGAGCAGAACGTTACCCGCCAGGAATGAGAGTCCGATGGAGCCGGCATTGCTGTCGGCGACCGGCAGGTTGACGTTATA
>JBFZEL010000308.1:0-4273 GCA_041306925.1 Lysobacterales bacterium | reverse complement strand
GCGCCCCGGAGAAATCGACCGGCAAGTCGCGGAACTCGCAGCAGGCGGCGTTGTTTTACGCAACCCGTCCTGTCTTTCACCCTTGCCGCTCGCCGGGGTTCCGGGCTGGTGGCCGCGGCAGGCGCAGAACGACGGGCAGTTTTACCTGGACCGCAAGGTATTCCGGCCAGCGCCGGCCGGACTTAAGCCGGCGCCTTTGCATCGGCTTGACTGGAGTCCGGCGGGGTGAAACGGCGAGCGGCCCGTCGCCGTGGTAACAGCAGCAACGGTTTTCCCAGTTCATTGCGGCTGTCATTGTGGAGTTTTCCGGGACGTGATGGCCCGCTTCGTCAGGGCGTTTTCCTGTAGGGCAAATACGTCTCGGCCTGTTGTTTATAGCGCTCGGTGCTGCGTCTTTCATGGCTCAGAAAGTCCGCGATCGCCGCACGGAAACGGTGGTCGGCAATCCAGTGGTAGGATGAGCTCTTGACCGGTTCGAAGCCACGCATCAACTTGTGTTCGCCCTGCGTGCCAGGGTCAAATTCCTGCAGGTCATGTTCAATACAAAACTCGATACCCTGGTAAAAACAGGTCTCAAAATGCAGGCAGGAAAACTCCTGCAGCGCGCCCCAGTAACGGCCATACAGACGTTGCCTGTCGAACAGGAACAGGGAACACGCGACGATCTCACCGCCATGCCGCGCAATCACCAGCATCAGCTGCGCGGCCATGGCGGCACGCAGACGGTCAAAAAAATCACGGTTCAGATAACCGTCATGGCCACTGCGTTTCCGGTAGGTGTCGACGTAACACTGGTAAAAACCATCCCACTCCTCATCACTGATCCCGTCGGCGGTCTTCCTTTGCAGGCTGATACCCTGTTCCGCAACCATGCGCCGCTCGCGTTTGAGGTTTTTCCGCCGCGCGGAACGCAACGTGGCGAGGAAGTCATCAAAATCACGATAACCACGGTTGTACCAGTAAAACTGCACGGCCTCGCGATGCAGAAAGGCGCCCTCTTCGCGCAAATCAAGCAACGCCGCCTGCAACTGCTGGCCGGGAAACAGCAGGTGCCAGCTTGAGTAGCCCTGCCGCTCAGCCAGTTGATGCAAGGCGTCGAGCAGGGCCTTGAATACGATCGAGGGCACGGCGTCCGCCGCCACCCCGACCCGGGGACCGGCGACCGGTGAAAAAGGAATGGCCGTGACCAGCTTTGGATAGTAGGCCAGGCCGTAGCGCTGGTAGGCTTCCGCCCAGCCCCAGTCAAACACGAACTCGCCGTATGAATCAGTCCTGGCATACAGGGGCATGACCGCCACTGGCCGGTCCTGGTCCAGCAGCATCATGTGACGGGCCTGCCAGCCGTTTGCTGCGCTGGCGCACCCGCTCTCCTCGAGCGCCAGTAAAAAGGCATGCTGTATAAACGGATTCGCACTGGCAAATAACCCGTTCCACAGCGAGGAAGGTATTTCTGCGATCGAGGAGAAAAAATTGCAGTGCATAACCCAGTGTACGCAAATTGGTTAAAAAAGCACGTAACCGCGGACCAAACTGGCCGATCGTGGATTTCATGCGTGATTACCTCCTTGAACACGATATAGCCCCGGACGTGCGCCACCTGATCAGCCATCTCGCAGTTGCAAACAGCTTGAGCAAAAAAGCAGCCAAGCAACTGGTTTTCGACTTATTCCCGTACGGCTATGTGCAACAGGCATGCAAAATAGCGGGTATGAAGAAGCCGCGCGCCTGGAGTACCGGTTAACGCTTTAACTACACTGTCATTTCACGCCATGCATACCCTTGCGGACCAGTGGGCTCAAGGCCAGCGCCACCGCCGAGGCGATCACTCCAATCCAGAACATCATGATGAACAGGTCGCCATAGCTGGCGGCGGCGGTGGCCACATCCACGGTTTCGCCTTCCGCTACATCGATCACTGTCAATTCACCAAATTTTGCCGCCAGCACTTCGGAATAGGCGGTTGCGAGGAACCACGCGCCCATCATGACGCTGACGACACTGGCTACGGACAGTTGTGTTACCGCGCTCAGACCGATCGGTGAAATGCTCAGCTCGCCGAGTTCGAGAATGCTGTAAGCCAGCACCAGCCACCAGACACTGGCAACGCCATTGAGACCGGCCAGGTGGGCCGCATATGCCATCGGCAGGAAAGCCAGGCCCGCCAGCAACAGGCCAATGGCGCTCTTGGTTGGCGTGCTCGGGTTCAGGTCATGTTTGTCCAGCCAGGTCCACAACCAGGTGAAAAACGGGGTGAAAGCGACGATGAAAAATGCCCCCAGGAAGGTCAACGAACCGGCCGTCTGCTGCACAAAGGACATATCACGGACAAAAGCAGCCAGCATCAGCAAGATGACCGTACCGAGCATTATTTCACCCAGCAGCAGCTTGCCACGACCTGCCAGGTGCAAGGCCAGCAGCATGGCCAGCGGACTCAGCACGAGCGGGACGATGGTCCACGGCAGCACCGGTTCGGCGCTGAAACTCACTGCGCCAAACATGTCCTTGGTCAATAAGCGGTCGGTAAACGCGACCCAGGAACCGTAGGTCTGCTCGTAGAGTGTAAAGAATACCAGCACCATCAGGATCAGGATGACCAGGCTGATCATCTGCTGGCGTTCAACGCGGGTGCATTTCACGCTGACGAACCAGACAAACCAGGCCACCAGCACGGCCGACATGATGTGCATGGCGCCGGACACGGTCCAGGTGTTCTGCATCAACTGCCAGATCACGCCGACACCGACCAGCGAGCCCAGGTAGATGGCCCATTCCCGGTTCAACGGGCCGAGCACTTTCTGTTTCAGCAATTCCGGCCGTTTGGGCTCGGCGTGACCGTGCAGGTATTTCTGGCCAGTCAGAAAAACCGTGAGACCCAGTAACATGCCGAAACCGGCGGCGCCGAAACCGTATCTCCAGCCAAAGGTTTCGCCAATGTAGCCGCAGATCAGGCTGGAGAACAGTGCACCGATATTGATGCCGGCGTAGAAAATGGTAAATCCTCCATCCCTGCGCGGGTCATTCTGCGGATACAGTTTGCCGACGATGGTGGAGATGTTCGGTTTCAGAAAGCCGACACCGGCGATGATCAGCGCCAGTGAAAAATAGAATACCTGCAGGGCGCCCTCGTCACGCTGGACCTCGCCGCCGACCAGGCGCGCCTGGTCACCCTCGATGGCCATGCCAAATTGACCGATGCACAACAGCACGGCGCCGGCGATGACCGCCTTGCGCATACCCAGCCAGCGGTCCGCCAGCAACCCGCCGATGACCGGCATCGCATAGACCATGCCGCCGTAGGCGCCCAATAACTGGTAGGCCGGCGCGTCACCATACAGGTGGTACTTGACCAGGTAGAGAAATAACAGCGCCTTCATTCCATAAAATGAAAAGCGCTCCCACATCTCGGTGAAAAAACAGATATACAGACCTTTGGGTTGACCCCAGAACTCATCACCCGGATGGAACTGCTGGTTTGCGATTTGGTTCATGATTATTCTTCATTCAGCCGCGCTGGAAAATTGCCCAAGAATCCTGTGAAACGGCGCCGGAGTCAAATGCTTTGTGCATTTTGAGCCAGACAAACCCTGGGACATTGAGTAGAATCCCCCGGGAACGACGCGCCGGCAACATAACCAATGAACAAGAGAAAAATAATCATCGATTGCGATCCCGGCCAGGACGACGCGGTCATGCTGCTGCTGGCGCTTGCTTGCCCCGATGCCTTCGATATCCTCGGCATCACCGCCGTGGCCGGCAACGTGCCGTTGGACCTGACGCAACGCAATGCGCGGATCATGTGCGAACTCGCGGGCAGGACCGATGTTCCGGTTTACGCCGGTTGTGCCAAACCCATGCGCCACGAACTGATCACGGCGGAAAACGTACACGGCAAGACCGGTATCGACGGGGTCGCCGTCTACCAGCCCGAAATGCCGCTGCAGGATTTGCACGCGGTGGATTTCATCATCGCAACCCTGCTCAAGGCCGACGACGACAGTATCACCCTGGTGCCGACCGGACCGTTGACCAATATCGGCCAGGCCCTGTCGCGACGACCGGACATCCTGCCGAAAATTCGTGAAATAGTCATGATGGGCGGCGCCATGCGTGAGGCCGGCAACACCACGCCCAGCGCCGAGTTCAATATTCTCGAGGACCCGGATGCGGCGCATATCGTCATGCGCTGCGGGCGGCCGCTGACCATCGTGCCGCTGGACGTGACCCACCAGGTGCTGGTGTCACGCAAGCGCCTGGAACAGATCCGCGCGCTCGG
>JBFZEL010000307.1:0-5752 GCA_041306925.1 Lysobacterales bacterium | reverse complement strand
CTGTCGAACGGCCCCTGGATGGCGCCGATGGAATTCTGCAGGTACCAGAGTTTCTGGGCCAGTTCCGGATCCTCGCCCACCACCGCGATACCGCCGATCATGTCCGAGTGGCCATTCAGGAACTTGGTGGCGGAATGCACGACGATGTCGGCGCCCAGTTCCAATGGCCGTTGCAGCATCGGTGAGGCAAAGGTGTTGTCGACCACCAACAGGGCGCCGTGTTCGTGTGCGATTGCGGCAACCGCCCTGATATCGACGATTTTCAGCATCGGGTTGGTCGGCGTTTCCACCCAGATCATGCGGGTCTGCGGACGCATGGCCGCCTGCAGCGCAGCGCTGTCCTCGAGCGCGGTGAAGCTGAACTGCAAACCCGCGGAGCGCCCGCGGACATTGTTGAACAACCTGAAACTGCCACCGTACAGGTCATCGATGGCGACCACGTGGTCACCGGAATCGAGCAGCTCCAGCACCGTTGCGGTCGCAGCCATGCCCGAGGCGAACGCGTAGCCGCGACTGCCGCTCTCGAGGTCCGCCATGCACTGCTCGTAAGCGCTGCGGGTCGGGTTGTGGCTGCGCGAATATTCCCAGCCCTGGTGAACACCCGGGCTTTTCTGCACGTAGGTGGAGGTCGCGTAAATGGGCGTCATGATGGCGCCGGTGGATGGGTCCGGTTGCTGACCGGCGTGGATGGCGCGGGTGGCGAGTCGATGTTTTGGTGATTGTTTCATTCCGGATTCCAGGCGTGCTATGGCACTTCAATGGTCGGCTTTGCGGCGCAGGTAGTTGAGCAGATCGACCCGGGTAATCAGACCCAGGAAACGCTCACCGTCCTTGACGATGGCCACGTAGTCCCTGTTAAAAATAGGTATCAGTTTATCGATGGGGTCGGTGACGCTGACCAGGGCCAGTTCGGTGACCATGGCGGTTTTCACCGGCTGGTTGAAACTGGCGCTGGACTGGCCCACCGCCAGCAGGATATCCGATTCATCGATAAAGCCGACAATATTGCGGTTTTCGATGACGGGCAGCTGCGAGACGTCATACAGCTTCATACGGCTGTAAGCGCTGGCCAATGGTTCGTCGGGGCCGACCGTGATCGTGTCGTTGGACTCAAACGGTCTTGCGATCAGATCACGCAAATCGCCGTGCTGGCTGGTCTGTATGAAACCCTGGTCGCGCATCCAGTAGTCGTTGTACATTTTTGACAGGTAGCGGTTGCCGGTATCGCAGGCAAAGGTCAGGACCTTTTTGGGTACGGTCTGCTCGCGGCAGTACCGCAGTGCGGCCGCCACCAGTGTGCCCGTGGAGGAACCTCCCAGGATGCCCTCCCGGTTCAACAGTTCCCGGCCGGTCAGCATGCTCTCGGCGTCGCTGATGGAATAGGCCTTGGTAACACGCGTGAAATCACTGATGCCGGGCAGAAAATCCTCGCCGATACCCTCGACCAGCCAGCTGCCGGTTTTACCTGACAACACACCGTCATTGACGTATTCGGCGAGGATCGAACCGACCGGATCAGCAATGATGATTTCCAGACCGGGCGCGGCTTTTTCAAAAAACCGCGACAGGCCGGTGATGGTGCCGCTGGAGCCGACGCCGAGCACGATCGCGTCCAGGTCATGCTCCATCTGCTGCCAGATTTCCGGACCGGTGACCTCTTCATGGGCGCGCGGATTCGAGGGGTTGCCAAACTGGTTGATGAAGAATGCCCCCTCGATTTCATTGGCCATCGATTGCGCCAGGTCCTGGTAATACTCGGGGTGGCCCTTGGCGACATCGGAGCGCGTCAGTACGACCTTCGCACCCATGGCCCTGAGGTTGGAGATCTTTTCCCGGCTCATCTTGTCCGGGATCACCAGTATCAGGCGATAGCCTTTTTGCGCCGCGACCAGCGCCAGGCCCAGCCCGGTATTGCCTGCCGTGCCCTCCACCAGTGTTGCGCCGGGACTGATCAAACCGGCTTTTTCCGCATCTTCGATCATACGCAGGCCAATGCGGTCCTTGATCGACCCCCCGGGGTTCTGGTTCTCGAGCTTGATGTAAAGGCTGCATAAACCCGTGTCCAGGTGGTTGACACGCACGATGGGGGTGTTGCCGATCAGGTCGAGGACCGAGTCATAGACTTGCATGCAGATATTCGCTCCGGGTAAAAAAAACGGCCGGGAAAATTCCCGACCGTACTTTATTTCATTTGGAAAATTATTTCAGGATTTGGCTGCCTTCATCAGCATCGCCAGCTTATCCTTGATAAACAACTTCTCTTTTTTCAGTCGAACCAACGCCAGGTCTTCCATCGGGGCCGTCCCCAGTTCAGCTGCGGTAACTCGCTTGTCAAGTTCCTGGTGCCGGTGGTAATGCCGGCGGAAGTCCTCGTTGTCCCTGATCATTTCTTCCAATAACTCCTGATGGTGTTCGAACATTTTTTTACTCCTGTACGGATGGGGCCAGACGTTCAAACCGGACACAAGCAAACGGTCCGGTGACGGCTGGTGGTGAAATTAAGCAGTTGCGTGAAAGGGTGTAACAAATATCAGAAAGGAGCAGCGAAAAACCTGAGGTTTTCGCTGCCATCAGTCGGAATCTCCGATTGTGAAAACTAAAGTAACCATGGCGTTAACTAACATTAGCGCAAAGATTGAATTCTGGCAAGTTACAAATTTGCATCACTGATTCTGTGACGCGTAGCGGTTTTAACGACCCTCACACTTCCGCACACACGCCTGCCCGCCTGATCCGATCAGTTATCCAGCAGTATCACGTCAACCCGCCGGTTGCTGGCGCGCCCGGCTTCATCATCGTTACTGGCAATGGGAAAATCCTCACCCATGCCTACGGCGGAAATTCGGCTGCTGTCCACACCCAGGCTGACCAGTGCGTCAAGCACTGCCTGGGCGCGCTGCTCCGACAACTTCAGATTGGCTGCGCCATCCCCGAGGGAATCGGTATGACCCTCGACACGGATTTTCTTGGAGGGTTCGGTCTGTAACAGATCAACGACTTCCGCGAGACTGGCCCTGCCACCTTCAACCAGTTGCGCCTGGCCGGAGGCGAACAGGACGTCACCGAGTGTCACGACCACGCCGCTTTCGGTCTGACGCAGTTGCAGGTTTTCCAGTTGCCGTTGCAATGAGTTGACCTGCTGACTGGCCAGATCCGCCTCGAGACGGGCATATTTGGCCTCGGATGCCTGCGAATCCGCCAGACGGCGTGCCTGCTCGGCCTCTTCGGCCGACAGTTTCGCCGCACGGGAGGATTCAGCTTCTTTCTGCAGCGCCTGTTGTTTTTCTTCCTCCGCCCGTTGCGCGTCCTCGGTGGTCGTCGCCACCAGCAGGCGGGCCTGCTCAGCGTCCATCCGCGCCCGGTCGGCCTCCATTTGACTGGCCATGATCAACAGCTCGCTGCGCTGACTTTCCAACCCGGCGAGAATTTGCGTATGCTGTTCCTGTTCCGCCATCGTGCGTGCAATCTGGATGCGGCGATCGGCCATGTACACCAGGTAGCTGCGATTGAGTTCATCGCCGCTGGCAAGTTCAGCCTTGCGCACTGCCCGTTCCGCCTCGCCCAATGCGAGCGGGGCGTAACCCGCCAACTCGGGGTTTGCTTTCAACTCATCAAGCTCACCCCGCACCCGGTCCAGTGCGAGATCTTTCTTGGGCGCCGCGACACAGGCTGTCAGCAGGACCAACAGCAACACCAGGCTTGCTTTTGTCAGTATGCGGCTCATTGGTCTTCTTCTCCATAAGTCGCCAGCAACTTGGCCTCGAGTTCCTGGTTGTTCTTGCGCAACTCGTTCACCTGGCGTCGCAACTTGGCCGTACGCGCTTTCGCAATTGCCAGCTCAGAGTTGATTTCCGACTCTTCCGCCAGGTACACGGAAACTTCGTACTTCTCTTTTTCAAAGCCTTTTTTGGCGCTTACGAGTTTTTCGCGTGCAAAGCGCATCTCGACCGGTGCAAATTCATCACCGCCGGCGGCCTCGGCCGCCTGGATGGAGTTCTCTGCGGAATCGAATATCGCGAAATCGGGACGTACCGTTGTGCAAGCCGCCAGGATCAAACAGGTTAATGCAATCAAAATGGATTTCATGAAATGAGCACCCGGTAAATATCGTTTTATTATGACCCAACCAAAGCCAAGGTTGAACCCCTAATCAGCAAACTTTTTGTTTTGTCTTCAAAGCGGCTCCGCGTCCGGCTGATTTTCAGGTGCTGCCAGTATGAAAGCTGTCTGTGCCCGGCAACGCGAGACAATCTCACGGATCACCGGAAATACTGACATATCAACCCCGTAGCGCTCCGCATTGTAGACCTGCGGCAGCAGAAAGCACTCAAATAATCCGGGGCGCCCGGCAGCATGTCCGTTAAGATCGTGTCGCCCGTCATCGAGTTGCCGTTCGATGGCGGTAAAACCCGTCTCCATCCAGTGCAGCATCCAGGCTGTGGTATCTACCGCCCCTTCGCAGTGCGCTTTCAGGTAGTTCTGCACCCGCAGGTTGTTCAGCGGATGGATGTCGCAGGCAATCTGCAACGCGAGGGAGCGGACGCGTGCGCGGCCGGCTGGATCGGCCGGCAATAACGGATATCCCGGGAAAACGTCATCCAGGTACTCACAGATCGACAGCGACTGGGTCAGCACGTGCTGCCCGTGCAACAGGACCGGCACCAGCCCCTGCGGGTTGAGCGCGAGATACGAGCCGGCGTGCTGCTCGCCCCCGTGCCGGGTCAGGTGCACCGCTACGGTTTTGAATGCGAGTCCCTTCAGGTGCAGGGCGATACGCACGCGGTAGGCTGCGGAACTGCGCCAGTAGCTGTAAAGGGTCAGCGGGGTATTTTCCTCAGGGCGCATAAGGCACGATTTTCTGCTCGATGGCGCCGAAAATGGAGTTGCCCTCGAGGTCAAACATTTCGATACGTATCGTGTCGCCGAACTTCATGAACGGCGTCGAAGGTTTGCCCCCGGCGATGATTTCCAGCATGCGGATCTCGGCCAGGCAGGAGGCGCCTTTGCCGGTATCCTGGTTGGCGATGGTGCCGGAACCCACGATCGTGCCGGCCGTCAACGGACGGGTCCGGGCCGCGTGCGCCACCAGCCGGGCAAAATTGAACTGCATGTCGACACCGGCCTCCGGGTCGCCGAAATAAGCACCGTTGAGTGTGCTGTGCAGGGCCAGCGACAGCTTGCTGTCCTGCCACCGGTCACCCAGTTCATCCGGTGTCACCAGCACCGGTGAGAGCGTCGAGCGTGGTTTGGATTGCAGAAAGCCAAAGCCCTTGGCAAGTTCGGCCGGAATCAGGTTGCGCAGGCTCACATCGTTGATCAGGCCGATCAGCTGGATATGTCCTTCGGCCTTTTCCGCCGTCACGGCCATGGGCACGTCATCGGTGACGACGATGACCTCGGACTCGAAATCGATGCCGTAGTCCTCGCTGACAACGGCAACCGGATCACGCGGTCCGTGAAAACCGGCGGAAGTTGCCTGGTACATCAGCGGATCTTCATAAAAGGATTCCGGGACAAGGGCGCCGCGCGCCCTGCGCACACGTTCCACGTGGGGCAGGTAGGCACTGCCGTCGACGAACTCGAACGCCCTCGGCAAGGGTGCAGCGAAGACCTCAAAGTCCACGGCCCGGATGTTGGCGCAGGTGCCGCGGTTCAGCTCCTCGTAAAGTGCATTGAGTCTTGGGGCCGTCTGCTGCCAGTTATCCAGCGCTGCCTGCAGCGTGGCTGATATGTCGGTGGCCGGGACCAGGCG
>JBFZEL010000306.1:0-4512 GCA_041306925.1 Lysobacterales bacterium | reverse complement strand
TCGGTGAATGGTTTTTCAACATATGCCATCGCGCCGTGCTTCACGGTTTCCACCGCGGTCTCGATCGAGGCATAGCCGGTGATGACGATAACGTCGATATCCGGGCGCAGGTGCTTGACCGCCTTGGTCAATTCGACCCCATCCATCTCCGGCATTTTCAGATCCGTGAAAACGAAATCGTAGTCATTCTTTCGAATGAGTCCCAGCGCCTCGGAACCCCGTTCCACCGTGTCGATGCTGTAACCGGCCAGAACCAGAATTTTACGAAAACTGCTGAGGATGGTTTCTTCATCATCCACGGCCAGTATCCGGGCTTTTGGATTGTTCAGTTCTACCCGTTTCAGCGACGGCGCCTCTTCGCTGACATCAAGTTGCAGTCCGACATCCAGGGCTTGTTCTCGCTCTTTTATCAGGCGCGCTTCCCTCACCCTTGTCAGTAGCACGCGAAGTACGAGATCGACCACGACAAACGCAATGATCGTGGTAATGACGATTAAGGCGACAAAAAGCATCTTATTGATCCTCTGACATGACAAAAACGGCGGTACCCGGCAGGGCAAACCAGCCTGGCGTTCGACGTTGATGGTGTGGTAATGGAGGTAGAAGAGAAAGCACGAGAGCGGTTGCCTGGGGGATGGCGTTAGCCCCGGCCCAGGGTACTGAAAGAAGAATTCCCTCAATGATCAAGGCAATCACCTCATCTTGCCGGCAAGTTCCCCTCGCGGCAGACAAATTTAAATGTTGGCTTGAATCATACGCCGCGTGGGCCAGGGCTTTACTGATCTAAGTCAGCTAATAACAGGAAGAAATTTCAGCGAAACAGCCGCTCGATGTTGTTTTTTCAAAGTTTCTTATGTAATTGAAAATTATATATTAGATACATCAAAAAACAGCACTGGCCGAAGTGCTTGCAACGACCCTGAATCCGAATGGCAGGATGGCAAGCCGGGTCATTCAATGACATAGGCAAATGCAACCAGGAAACCGCCGAGGACAAACCACAGAATGTTGAGATCCAGCGACATCGCCCGATTATATACGGCCGGCTGGCGGCTCGTGTATCTCCCCCAGCAGCACGGCGTGCCGCGCGCCGGTGATGGGCGTGGTGTCCTGCATGCGTTGGTACAACCTTTCCCGCGCCAGCCAGGCGAACAACATGCCCTCTGCCCAGTCCGGATCGGCGCCGTGGCCGGCTGTCGATCCCACCGCCACGCCGGGTAATGCCGCAGCCAGCCTGAGCATCAGGTAGTCATTGTGTATGCCGCCACCGCACACCAGCAACCGGTCCGGTAGACCGGCCTGGACCAGGCTGCGGGCAATGCCCGCGACGCTCAATTCCGCCAGCGTGGCCTGGACATTGACCGCGGCGCGCGGCGTCTGGCCCAGCATCCGGTCCAGCCAGGCCATGCTGAAGTGCTCGAGCCCGGTGCTCTTCGGCGGCAACTGGCTGAAGAAAGGATCCGCCAGCATGCGTTCCAACAGGGCATTATCCGCTTCACCCTGTGCCGCCCAACGGCCATGATCGTCGTAGTCTTTCTGCAAATGCCGTTTGATCCACCCGTCCAGCAGGCAATTGCCGGGGCCGCAATCAAAGCCGGACACGCCGCCGGCGGCGGGCAACAGGGTCAGGTTGGCTATCCCGCCGAGGTTCACTATCACGCGGTTTTCCGTGTCACTGTGGAACAGAACCCGGTGCAGCAACGGCGCCAGCGGCGCACCATATCCGCCCGCCTGCACATCCGCATCGCGAAAATTGTTGACCACTGTCGTAGCTGTATTGCGGGCGATCAGGTCGCCTCTGCCAAGCTGGATGGTCACAGGGTGTTCACCCCGGGGCTGATGCCAGACATTTTGCCCGTGCGAGCCAAGAGCCCTTATATCACGCATTTCCAGACCGGCCTCGCGCACCAGGTTTTGCGCGACGCGGGCAAAGAAATAGGCGAGGTTTTCGTCCAGGACCTGGGCGACACCCGGGGCCGGCGGCGCACCGGTTGCGAGCAGCTGGTCCAGTGTCTGCCTGAGCGCCGGCGGGTAGGGCGCGCACAGGGCGTGCAGAATGTCCATCGAGTCACGGTTGAAATTGACCAGCACGGCATCCACCCCGTCACGGCTGGTGCCCGATAGCATGCCGATGATCAGTTCGTCCGTCACGGGCTGGCCGCGGCGGTAGCGTACATCGATGCTGATTCGAGCCGGCTCAATAGCGACAGGATCGGCGCCGTCGCGAGCCTGAATTCGGCCAGTTGCGTGGTGCCGAGCGGTTCCGCTTTTGGCAGGGGCTCCGTGCGTGGATTGCGGTGGACGCCATTGACCAGGAATTCATAATGCAGGTGAGGCGCCTGCGCCATCCCCGTGGCGCCCACGTAGCCGATGACCTGCCCCTGCCTGACCCGCTGCCCCTGTTTAACCGTGCGCTTGGTGAAATGCAGGTATTTCGTCACGATGTCGTTGGCGTGCTGGATAAACACGTGGTGGCCGTTGAACTGGGTGTAATCCGACTTTGTTACCTTGCCGTCACCCGCCGCGTAAACCGGCGTGCCCTTGGGCGCCCTGTAATCGATGCCATTGTGGGCCTTGATGCGTTTCAGTATCGGGTGAAAACGCTTCGGATTGAAGTTGGAGCTGATATAGGAAAAATTCAGCGGCACGCGCAGGAATTCCTTGCGCATGTTGCGCCCGTCCGGTGCGAAATACTGGGCCTGTCCGTCAACGTCATAGCGTAATGCCTGGAACTTTTCCCCCTGGTTGATGAACGTGGCGCCGATAATTTCGCCGTCGCGCAGGAAGCTGCCGTCCCTGTAGACCTTTTCATAGAGCAGGTGAAAGTGGTCACCTTCACGGAGATCCAGGACAAAATCGATATCCCACCCGAACAGCTCGGCCAGTTTCAGGACCATGGCGTCGGCGAGACCCGCCTCCTTGCCGGCGAGAAACAGGGACGAGGTGATGGTGCCGCTGGTTTCGGTTATTTCCGTGCTGAGGTTACGTGCGACCAGACTCGCCACCGCCTGTTTTCCAGCGTAATCGACGATCAGGTAGTTGCCTTCATCGGCGGCGTAACGCATGCGTTGGAGTGAACCATCTTCATAACGCTGGAACTCGAACAGATCTCCCGGGCGAATGTCCTTCAAGCGCTTGGTTTCGGCATTGATGGCCATGATGTCGTGCAGCGTGCCGATACTGAAACCCTGTTGGCGAAAGATGCCATCGAGTGATTGGTCCGGCGTTACCGTGACGGTTTCCCATTGCTCGGGTGCGCTGTGGATGTCCGCCGCCGGTTCATCAGGCGCGGCTGCCGCGACCGCCAGCCGGTCAGGCAGGTCCAGGTCGATCACCATGCTGGCGGCGCCGGCATTACCTGAGGGCCTTGCGAGACTGAAGAGGGCGAAACCGAAGGCGATCAGTGTCAGGGTAAACAGGCGCACCCAGGTACGGGTGATCTTCAATGTAAACTGCGGCAGTAGCCCGGTCAGGGCAGCAAGGATTTTCTTATTTTGCATGCTGCTTTTAAATCACTTTTTGCGGGGGTTGGTTTTCGGGAAGTGCTAAAGATACCACAAGGAACGAAAACTGCAGAGTGTGATTTTAATTTTTCATGGCTCATTTTGAAATTTTTGGGTAGTGGCGGACTGAACAAGGCAATACAATGCCACTTCTTTAATTTCACCACAAAAAACAGACAGAACACGGACCGCTATATATGACAGACGTGCAACAGGCCCTCGAGTTGATCGCGAGGGGAACGGAAGAAATCATCAAGATCGAAGACCTGCAAAAAAAACTGGAATCGGGTAAAACGCTGCGTATCAAGGTGGGCTTCGACCCGACCGCGCCGGACCTGCATCTTGGTCATACCGTGATCATCAATAAAATGCGCCAGTTCCAGGACCTCGGACACGAGGTGACCTTCCTGATCGGCGATTTCACCGGCATGATCGGCGACCCGACGGGTAAAAATGTCACCCGCAAACCGCTCACCAGGGAAGAGGTCATGGCAAACGCGGAAACCTACGCGACCCAGGTATTCAAGATCCTCGACCGCGACAAAACCCGTATCCGTTTCAATTCTGAATGGATGAATGCACTTGGGTCGGAGGGCATGATCCGGCTTGCGGCGAAATACACCCTGGCACGCATGCTGGAACGGGACGATTTCGAGAACCGTTACCGCAGCGGCCAGCCGATCAGCATGCACGAGTTGCTGTACCCGCTGGCGCAGGGCTACGACTCCGTGGTGCTGAAAACCGATGTGGAAATGGGCGGCACGGACCAGAAATTCAATTTGCTGGTCGGGCGGCACCTGCAACAGCACTACGGCCAGGAATCACAGGTCATCATCACGCTGCCGCTGCTCGAGGGTCTCGACGGCGTGCAGAAAATGTCCAAGTCGCTGCACAACTACGTGGGTATCACCGAGGCGCCGGATGACATGTTCGGCAAGCTGTTGTCTATCTCCGACGATATGATGTGGCGATATTTTGACCTGTTGTGCTTCAGGGGCAATGACGAGTT
>JBFZEL010000305.1:0-4030 GCA_041306925.1 Lysobacterales bacterium | reverse complement strand
CCGGTGACCGCAGCAGAAGGAGCGGCCGTTGCGCTGGACCCCTCCCTCGACATGAAGCAGAGCAACGGGCAATTGAGTGAGGCCCTGGCAGCGGATCCATCCGACTATTCCGTTGCCGGCAACAACAGCATCGAAATCCAGGCGTCAGAAACGCTGGGGCACTACGCGTACTGGCTCGGCGTTCAGTCATCGGACCTGCGCCGTTTGAATAAACTGGCCTCTCGCGATCGGGTCATCATTGGCAGGCGTTTGCGTCTGGATTTTTCCGGGGTGAGCAGCGCGGAGTTTGAATTGAAGCGGCGCCAGTACCACGCCGCACTGCAAAGGGACTTCTTCAGCAATTACCATATCAAGGGTGTGGAAGAATACCAGGTAAAACGCAACGACAGCATCGGCAGCATTGCCCGTAAGCGTTACGCGACCCCGATCTGGCTGCTGGTGCAGTACAACCCCACGCTGGATTTCAACCGTATCCAGATCGGCCAGAAAATTGTATTTCCGTTGCTTGAATTAAGTGGATAAAGGCAGATAAAAGCTGGATATAAGTGGATAAAAGGGACGGGGCCGATTAAGTAAACTGTCCCCCGATTCCGAAGTGCAACTGTGCATCGTGCACCAGGTGCGCAACTCGATACGCTATACGCTATGTGGCTTCCAAACATCAGAATGCTTTCATGGTCGATCTGAAGCGGGTCTATCGTACTGTTTCTAAACAGTCCTGGCTTTTACTGGCTTTTTAGGCTCAATTCTCACCAAGCGTGGGTTTCAATAACCGCAATCGGGCGTTGATCGCCTTCGAAATGCTCTCGTGAATGTCACCTGCAAAATCCTCTGGCATTTGAGCAAGTGCACGGTCGGTGGCGCTGCCGGCTTGCTCCAGAATATCGGCAACCACCTGCTGCATGATCGTTGGGCCCAGACCGGCCTCCTTGCCAGTCTCGATAAAATGCCGCCCGGTTATATCGACAATTCGGTATTTCCGGCCTTTGCCAGCCGACATGGCGAGCTTGTATTTGCCATGCGGTATTTGGCGCGCATCAAAAGCTGGCTGAGCTGAAAGCACATCATAGAGAGGCGTCAAACCGTAACGGCCTTCCGGCCTCAGAAAGACACTGAAATTCTTTCCATGGCCGTCGGTCGCACCCATCAGCCAAAACAAAATCTGGCACTTGAAAAAAACTGCCTGATCGAGAAGCGGTTCGTCGGCCCGTTGTAGTAGCTTCAAAATGGCGACCGCACCGGGACCGCCCTGATTCTGATATTTCCGTGCAGACGGAATGCCGGCCGCCTGGCAGAAATCTTCCTGGGGGAGGCGCAACAGGTGCGAAGGATTGCGCCATCGCCGGTCAAACCTCTCAACCACGAGGACACGCCGCTCTCCAAATGTCGTGATTTCAGTATTGGCAACCTCGATCCCGAACGCGCGCAGAAGTTCGAGACAATAATGTTCGTTATCAACGCTGGCCGCCATATCGATCTTACCGAAAGCCGTCGGGATTTCTCCGAGCTGTGGCTTCAGGATATGGGTGGTCGGTGTTGTGCCGATGGGCCGCATCCACTGCCCTTCATAATACAGGAGTGCTGTTTTCTCCTGCGCACCTGCGACCGATATGCGAAATTCGTGTTCCATATCGATACCAAGCGGGGCACGGCCCAGATTGGCGAGGATGTTTTCAATTTCATCCTCGCTGACCGGTTCGCCCTGCACGGAAGAACGCTCATCCACCGATACACCTTCGGGCAGAAACTGCATTGCGCCAACACAATCGCGGCCGATCCGTTCCAGGAGACTATAGGAGTCAGTGCCTTCCGCCCCTGTCCGCTCGGCAACCAGACGTCTGACTCCTTCGTTATCGGGCAGAAGATTGTCGAAGACAGCTACGACTGGACCACCGCTATAGGCGGTTTCGCGTAAAGGCAGCGAAAGAGAAACCGCAAAGCTGTGTTTCCAATCAAGCCAGTTTTGATCATATTGGAACAGAATAGCCCCACTCGCCTCTTTTGATAACCGGCCAACGGGCCGATTATTGATAAGGACAATGAGTGGCGCATGGGTCTTGCGGCGCGCCATCAGAAGATATCCTCGATATTTTTCACTGTCCCACTTGTTCGTGTTTCGATGACGAGTTCCAGTCCAAGTGCTGCGAACAGCGCGTAAACTGACGACAGCTTGGTGCCCTCATGTCCACTTTCAATTTTGGAAATCAGCTCCTGCCGCAGACCGGTAAGACCGGCAAGCCCGGTCTGCGTGAGCTCACGTGCCCTTCGTGTACGTCGAATGATATTGCCGAGCTCTTTTGGTGATCGTGCTATATGTGTCATGAGTTATCTCCCGTGCGACCTTTATGTTCAAAATCACATAATATAGCAATATGCGTTTTTCAGCATAATACTATTTTATGCCCTAAGCGGCATAAATAATTATTATGTGTTTTACAGCATAAAGGCAACGGTAAACCCGCCGCCGCATTTCTTGGCATAAGCAATGGTGCCTGCCAATGCGCCACCTCCCGCTGATCCCGCCAGTGTGTGTATTTGCAGCGAAAAGCGCAGCAAGGCAGCGATTGGTCGCGGCCTGCCGGGCACGGCAAGCGGCGGCTGGTCCCACTATTGCTTTGCCGCCGCTACCGACGAGGGGACGCCTGGCAAGCTCAAGCGCTGCTGGTCGCGCCCTGGCACGCAGTCGGACTATTGCAGTTTAGGGATAAACTTGCCCGGCGCCCTTCAAACCAAGGCCCACTCGCCCTACGGCATCGCGAACCTCGACGACGACGAGCGCGACTGGACCGCGGTCGCCCGTCTCGCCGGCGGAACGGCTCCAGACGGAACCACGGTCGGGAATCCGCTGGCCTGCAGCCTGCTGACAGCGCCGTACTACATATACGTCATTGACACTCCGATCGAGGTTACCGGTCAATAGCGTCGCGGGAATGGCTCACTGCGCTGGTTGTGATCGACACAGAGGTGGCCCCGTTTGTTTGGACAGCTAAACCCACTTAATTGGTTTTCGGTGCCGGAGGCAGTTCAAACTGTGGAAATTAAGTAAACTGTCCCTCGAATGTCCATTGTCATGCATTATTCCATTCTGGCGTCATAGCCAACACAGCTTCTTTTACGCCGCCACAGTTGTAAACAGGATAACTGTTCATCAGTCTGGTCAGGTTCATGTACGCGTGAAGCTGAAATTCCGTGTCGTTTCGAGTGAATACACCGAAACGAATTCCATCGGTAACGACGAGTCGATGACACGACGGTCGGACTTCGGCATACGACTGTGCTTGTGATACCGCAGTAAGACACGAGCTATCCTTTTTCTTTGCCTCCACAACCACGCTTAGGCTGTCGTCGCTCCGGGGCAAGTTGTTGAATAGCGCAACATCGACCCCTTTCCATTCAATGGCCATTTTCTGTGGGGTCCATCCCAGCGCGCGGAGCAATGGCACAACCAGGTACGCAACCGTTTCAGATTCTGAAGGATTGTCAAATTTCTTGTACCACTTGGCGATCCGTACGAGCTCGTCGATCTCTTTCAGCAGATTGTCAATTGAGCCACTCGCAACACCCTGGTCGAAGAGAAACTCGGATAGTTCATCCAGTTTGAACTGGGACTCATCGACCTGCGGCAACTTCGGAAGGGCAGCTTTCGCCGCTGTCGTTGTGAGGGACTGCGCCCAGTCAAATACTGCCCCGGGGCCAAGGCGTTGAGTGGTATCGCCCTGCTTCATCGCAAAAGTTTTGAATGCCTGGTCGGAGTCGCCGAACCTCCAGAACCAGCGGACGCGGCGAACGTGCTGTAAGTCCCAACCGTCGATGTCACCAAACGCATCAGACCACCCGTAGTCACCCACAATTTCGCCAACGCCTCGCACTTCGGATGTACCAAGGCGCAGAACAACCAGATCACCTGGCTTCATCTCCTCGGCAAAGCGTCGAAGATCGGTCAGCTTGCGGCTTGACCAGCCATCATTCCTGAGCTTTTCCTCGCCAGCACGCCAGTGGCCGGTATACCCCGGGCCATTAAGGATGACTC
>JBFZEL010000304.1:0-11588 GCA_041306925.1 Lysobacterales bacterium | reverse complement strand
TGTGCTCTTCCGATCTGTGTTTTCAAATGCCTGTTGGAACCTCTCGCGTACCGTCTCGACATCCAGGTCATTGCCATGGCCATACAGCATGTCAAAATCCTGGATCCAGATGGATTCCCTGTTCTCAAACTTCAGCTTGTAGGGTCTTTCACTGACGATGTGCAAACCCATGTCCTCGAGTATCGGCAGGACATCCGACAGCGGAATCGGGTGGTTCTTTTTGAACACCTTGAAGCGGATGATACCGGTGTCCTTTGCCTTCCCGGCCGGCTTGGCTTCGGCTGCGCGCGGGCGGTAGAGGCTCAGTTGCAGATCATTTTCGTCCTTCAGCAGGTCAATTTTTTCGATGTCAGACGCGCCGACGCCCGGCGCGGCATCTTCCATGTAGGCCGCTGGGAAAGCCTTGCCATATTTGCGCGCCAATCTCAAGCCGGTCTCCTCGCCGTGGTTCTGTACCAGGGTGTTGGTCAGTTCGTCGTTCCACGAGCGCAGGGCACTGACGATCCTGTTCTCGAGTTCATGCACGTCCGGTTGGGGTTTGGCGCCGGGCTTTGGACGGATGATGACGTGCAGGCGGGCCAGCGCGGAATCCGACATCTGCACCATGAAATCCAGCTTGTCGCCTTTCAGGGCGCGTTTCAGGATATGTTGAATTTTTTCACGGTTTTCCGTATTCCAGTGATCCCTTGGGATATAAACCAGGCAGGAGAAAAATCGCCCGAACCGCTCCGTGCGGATAAACAGACGCACGGTCTGGCGTTCCTGCAGGTCGAGCACGCCCATTGCGATGGCCAGCAACTCGGTGCTGCTGGCCTGGAATACTTCATCCCTGGGCAGGGTTTCAAGAATATGCAGCAGCGACGTCCACGCATGGCGGTTTTCCTTGAGGCCCGAATTCTCCAGCACCGTCTTGACCTTCATCGCGATCAGCGGCGTTTCCGCGATCCTTTGCTGATAGGCCAGCGAGGTGAACAAGCCGATGAAGCGGTGCTCGCCGATAACCTTGCCCTGCTTGTCAAACCGCAGCACGCCGACATAGTCCATGTAGCCGACGCGGTGCATCGGTGAGCGGTTATTGGTCTTGGTCACGATCAGCGGCGCCCTGGGATTGAACCTTGATTCATCACTGGTACTGGCGATGGGACGGCTCAAAACCGTTTTACCGTCCTCGCGCAACAGGCCCAGGCCAGACCCGTGAACCACCTTCAGGGAGGCAATATTGCCTTTCTCGACGATGTCATAGCTGCGGGCACCGATAAACACGAAATGGTCATCATTGACCCATTTGAGGAAATCCACGCACTCCTTGCGAACCGCTGCGGGCAGGTCCGGCGCGTTCTCCCCAAACCCGGCAATCGCGACGTCCAGGCTTGCCTTCATGGGTTGCCAATCCGCCACCGTCCCGCGCACCATGGCCATGCGCGTCCTGAGCAATACCTCGACGGAGGCCAACACAGCAGGGTCGGTCTGCTTGTCGAAATGTATATGGATAAATGACTCTTTTGCTGAGTTCCTGGTAGACCCGTGATGGAACGATTTGAGTTTGCCGCCCGCATCACGCTCGATGTCCAAAACCGGGTGAACGATCAGGTGCACACCCAGGTTCAGTTCGTGCATCGCCATGCTGGAGGTATCGACCAGGAATGGCATATCGTCGTTGGATAATTCCACGACCGTGTGCTGACAATCCCAGCCATCACGTTTTTTGTCGGGGTTGAAAACACGGATCAACAGTTCGCCCTTTACCCTTTTCTGCAGGAATCGAAGCTGGCTGATCACCATGGCGGCAACCCTGTCCGGCGAATCCTCGCTTACCTCGGTTATGGGCACACGCCTGAAGAACGCATCACAAAAAACGACCGCCCGTTGTGCCGCCGCCGCATCCGTCCGGCTGGCAATCGCAGCCTTGATTTCATTGAGTAATTCCTGTTTGTTTTTTTCACTTTTGGCTTTCATCGAGCGACTCCACCCTGGCGGTGCATGCGGTTGTCAGGTGATCGCAGTGACCACCCGAAAGTAGCTGCGAATTATAAAGGCTTTGCCTGCGTGAAACATTGTTTATATGGTACCTGCAGGCACTTTTCGGGTTTTTTCAAAGGGGTAATTTTGCACCCGTTTGCTGCTACCGGTTGACCTGCCCCACCCGACTGGTTAACCTCTATATATCTTTAGATCAGGATAGAAAGATATATGCGCGTCAAGATGGACCTGTCACATGCCTCACAGCATTTCAGACTGCTTTCCGACAGCACCCGGTTACGCCTGTTGATGCTGGTCGATGCGGAGGAACTGAGCGTTGCCGAACTGGCGGCCATCACGCTGCTGGCGCAGCCCCGTGTTTCAACACACCTGGCAAAGCTGAAGGAGGCCGGCCTGGTGAGCGACCGCCGTGACGGGGTGTCCGTTTATTACCGCATGGCGGCCACCATTGCCGACCCCGGCTTGAAGGCCCTGTGGGAGTTGCTGCGTTCGAACACCTCCGACCCGTTGATACAACAGGATTCAGAGCGCATACCGCAGGTCCTGAACGCACGCGGTGGTAATTCGAACTGGGCTGACAGCGTCGCGGGCGACATGGAGCGTCACTACTCGCCGGGCCGGACCTGGGAAGTCACCACGCGCACGCTCGTGCAGATGCTTCGACTCGGGGACGTGCTTGACGTGGCTTCCGGCGACGGCGTGCTGGCCGAATTGCTTGCCCCGAGGGCACGCAGCATCCATTGCCTGGACATCAGCCAACGGGTGGTCGATGCCGGCAGGGAACGTCTGCGTAATTGTGCGCATGTCAGTTTCGCCACCGGTGACATGCATGACCTGCCGGTCGGAGACAGCGCCTACGACACGGTATTGCTGATGCACGCACTGACCTACACGACCGAGTCGCAAAAGGTCTTCAACGAGGTGCGCCGGGTGTTGCGGCCCGGTGGCCGTCTGCTGGCCGCAACCCTGCACAAACATCCGCACAAGAACGCGGTCATGGCTTACAACCATCTCAACCTCGGTTTCACGGAAGCGCAGTTGCGGCGTTATTGCACCGCCGCCGGTCTCGAACCACAGAACATCCAGATTTCGGCCGTTGAGAAACGCTCGCCCAACTTTGAGGTGCTGACGCTGATGGCTGGCAAGCCCGGCTGAGCATCCGTTTTTTGAAAAATTCCACGGAATAAGTATGTACACTCAAGCCTACAAGGACCCACAACGCGCCGCCCTGCTGCAGAAATTGCTGTCCGAGAAGATTCTGCTGCTCGATGGCGCCATGGGCACCATGATCCAGGCGTTTGAACTGACCGAAGCCGATTTTCGCGGCCAGCGCTTCAAGGACCACCGGTTACCGCTGCGTGGCAACAACGACCTGCTGACATTGACACAGCCGGAGAAAATCGCAGGTATTCACCGCTCATTCCTTGAGGCCGGCGCGGACCTGATCGAAACCAATACGTTTAACAGCACGCGTATTTCGCAGGCCGATTACGGCATGGAGCACCTGGTCAGGGAATTGAATTCCGCGGCGGCCAGACTGGCGCGGACCGAAGCAGAAGCCTTTAGCGCACAGGATCCAACAAAACCCCGTTTCGTGGTTGGCTCGATCGGACCTACCAACCGCACGGCGTCACTGTCACCGGATGTGAACCGCCCCGATTTCCGCAATGTCAGCTTTGCGCAATTGCGCGAGACCTATGCAGAAGCGGTAGCCGGTTTGATCGAAGGCGGCGCCGACATCCTGATGGTGGAAACGGTCTTTGACACGCTCAATTGCAAGGCCGCGCTGATCGCCATCGATGACGTGTTCACCGGACTCGGCCAGCGTCTCCCGGTGATGATCTCCGGTACGATTACCGATGCCAGTGGCCGCACCCTGTCCGGGCAGACCGTTGCCGCGTTCTGGCACTCGGTGCGACACGCGAAACCGGCCTGTATCGGTCTCAATTGCGCGCTGGGCGCTGCGGAACTGCGGCCATGGTTGCAGGAGTTGTCCCGGCTTGCCGAGTGCCCGGTGAGTGTCCACCCCAATGCCGGTCTGCCGAATGAACTGGGCGGTTACGACGACACCCCCGAACAGATGGCCGGCGTGATGGCGGAATTTGCCTCCGCCGGCCTGATCAACATGGCCGGAGGTTGCTGCGGAACGCGGCCGGAGCATATCAAGGCAATGGGCGATGCCCTCAGGGGCCGGAATACCAGGATCCCGCCAGCGCCCGTTGCCTATTGCCGGCTTGCCGGCCTGGAGCCCTTGACACTCACCCCGGAGTTGAATTTTGTCAATGTCGGCGAGCGCACCAACGTGACCGGCTCGGCGATTTTCCGTCGCCTGATCCAGGCGGGCGATTTTGAGGCTGCCGTCGAGGTGGCCCGGCAACAGATCATGAACGGCGCGCAGATCATCGACATCAACATGGATGAAGGCCTGCTCGACGGTGTCGCCGTGATGACCCGTTTCCTGCACCAGATCGCTTCTGAACCCGATATCGCGCGCGTACCGGTAATGCTCGATTCATCCCGTTGGGAAGTGCTGGAAGCCGGGCTGGCCTGTTTACAGGGCAAGGGGGTGGTCAACTCGATCAGCCTCAAGGAAGGTGAAGCGGCATTTATCGCCCAGGCACGCACCATATTACGCTTTGGCGCGGCCGTGATCGTCATGGCTTTCGATGAAAACGGCCAGGCCGACACGCTGGAAAAACGTGTCAGTTTTTGCCAGCGGGCCTGGAAACTGCTGACCGAAGTGGTCGGATTTCCGCCTGAAGATATTATCTTTGACCCCAATATTTTTGCCATCGCCACCGGCATCGAGGCGCACAACAGTTACGGACTTGACTTCATCGAAGCCACCCGGCGCATCAAGCAGGCCTGTCCGGGAGCACTGATTTCCGGCGGCGTCAGCAATATTTCATTTTCCTTCAGGGGCCAGGACAGGATCCGCGAGGCCATACACAGCGTATTCCTTTACCATGCCATACACGCCGGCATGGACATGGGCATCGTCAACGCCGGACAGCTCGATATATACGACGAGATCGCCCCCGCCCTGCGCGAGGCCGTCGAAGATGTCGTGCTGAACCGCCGTGCGGACGCGACCGACCGCCTGCTCGAGATGGCGCAGGCTTTCCAGGGCGTCAGCAAGAGCGGGGAAATCGATGAATCCTGGCGCCAGGGAACGGTACAGGAACGCCTCAGGCACGCCCTGGTCAAGGGCATCAATACCTATATCCGGGAAGATACCGAGGAGGCACGGGCCGCGATGTCACGTGCGCTGGACGTGATTGAAGGCCCCTTGATGGACGGCATGAACATCGTCGGCGACCTGTTTGGTGACGGTCGCATGTTCCTGCCACAGGTGGTCAAGAGCGCACGTGTCATGAAGCAGGCCGTGGCGGTGCTGGTGCCTTACATCGAAGAGGAAAAACGCCTGACCGGCAACGGCGGTGAACGGCTGAAACGTGTCCTGATGGCGACCGTCAAGGGTGATGTCCACGACATCGGCAAGAATATCGTTGGAGTCGTGCTGGCCTGCAATCACTACGAGGTGATCGATCTTGGCGTCATGGTGTCAGCCGAAACCATCATTGCAACGGCTTTGCGGGAAAAAGTGGACATCATTGGCCTGTCGGGTCTGATCACGCCATCTCTCGAAGAAATGCGTCATGTCGCCAGCGAAATGCAGCGCCGCGGCCTGCTTCAGCCCCTGATGATCGGCGGCGCGACCACCTCGCCATTACATACCGCCCTGCGGATCGAACCCGAATACAGCAACGGTGTGTTCTGGGTCAAAGACGCGTCACGGGCTGTCGGCGTGGCAAGAAAACTCTGCGATGCAGCGGAACGAAAAATACTTGCGGCCAGCACCGCCCAGGATTACGCGGAACTGCGCGAACGCAGGGCGGCAGGCAGTTCCAGGAAGCCGCCGGTCAGCCTGGCGGAAGCCCGCCGTAACGCGTTTTCACCCGCCTGGTCCGCTGCGGACGTCAGTCAGCCCGCCAGACCGGGTTTGCACGTTTTTGACGACATAGAACTGGCGGAACTGGTGCCGCTGATTGACTGGACGCCTTTTTTCCAGACCTGGGAATTATCGGGCCGTTACCCGGAAATTCTTGCGGACCAGGACAGGGGTGAAGCCGCACGCAACCTGTTCGCCGATGCCCAGACCATGTTGAAGCAGATCGTTGCCGGGCGGTGGCTGCAGGCGCGCGCCACGGTGGGAATATTTCCTGCAGCGGCAGAGGTCGATGATGTCGTGGTTTACACGGATGCAGACCGTCACACCGAATTGTGCCGTCTCAATTTTCTGCGCCAGCAAAAGCCAAAAGCCCAAGGCCGCCACAACCGCTGCCTGGCTGATTACATCGCCCCGGCAACCACCGGATTAAAGGACCACATCGGTCTGTTCGCGGTGACCGCGGGTCTCCGCATCGAGGTCAAACTGGCTGAGTATGAAAAATCTCACGATGACTACGCCGCCATCATGCTCAAGGCGCTGGCCGACCGCCTGGCCGAGGCACTGGCCGAACACACGCACCGGCGGGTGCGGATGCAGCTCTGGGCTTATGACCCGCAGGAATCGCTGGATGGCCAGGCGCTGATCAGCGAGGCCTACCGGGGTATACGTCCCGCGCCCGGCTACCCCGCCTGTCCGGACCACAGCGAAAAAGAAAAAATCTTTGCGCTGCTGGACGCTGAAACCAATTCCAGGATGGAACTGACCAGCAGCTATGCCATGTTGCCGGCGTCGTCGGTCAGCGGCTATTACTTCGCCCATCCCGAAAGCAGCTATTTCGTGCTCGGCAACATACTCGAAGACCAGTTGCTGGATTATGCGAAACGCAAGGATATCAGCCCGCAGCGGGCCCGCAGCCTGCTCGCGGCAAATGTCTCCTAATAGACGGGGCACAACACGCTGGCCACCCGTGGCCGGTTGGCGCTACCAGATCAGGTCATCCGGTACCGGGTGATCATCTTCAGCGGCGCTCACGGCGCCATGCAGGTCGGGAATATGGTCAGGGGCAAACTGGCGTATCGCATCAATTTTATCAGCCGGCAACAGGTGATAGTTGCCGCTTAAATAGACGATGCCAAGCGCACCCGAGTTGATCTCGTTGATCTGTTCCCGTGTCGCCAGCACACTGCGTATCCGTCCCTTGTATAGGAAATTTCGTTTGTTCTCGGCAGCGGGATCACGGATCGCATATTCACTGATCAAGGTCTGTATTTGCTGATTGACCTGGCGGCGCCGGCGTTCCTGTTCGCGTTTTTGTTCAGTGGCCCTTTCTTGCTGCAGGCGTTCTTCCCTGATGCGTATCCGGTAGGCCTGATCGAGGGTAATTTCCTTGCTGTGCTGATCCGTCTGCACCGGTTTGGGCTTAAGCTTTTGCGGCTGTTGCGGCTGTTGGGGCTTTTGCGGCTGTTGCGGTTGTTGGGGCTTTTGCGGCTTTACGGGCTCGACTTTGCTTTTCTTTGCAGCCAGGCCGAGGGCCAGCAATTGATCTTTAAGACTGTTACTCATGCTGCTTCAAATACACTGGTCAAAATCAGTATCGGGGTACTCAAATGCGGGTTTGTGAAGCGTGGCCGGAAGCACTGTCGGTTAGCGGAAACCGAACTGGCAAAAACCCGGCCACGCCGTCATCTGAAGCAACGTGCCGGTCACCCGGCACGCTGTCGAACCGAATTATTCCGGCGTTTCTATTGCCAGCAATTCCACTTCAAATTTGAGTGTCGAATTGGGCGGAATCGGACCGCCGCCACCTTCGCCATAGGCCAGTTCCGGCGCTATCCAGAAAGTGAATTTACTGCCTACCGGCATCAGTTGCACACCTTCGGTCCAACCTGCGATCACGCGGTTCAGGCCAAAGGAAATGGGCTCGTTGCGGGCATAGGAACTATCAAACTCGGTACCATCGAGCAGGGTGCCGCGGTAATGAACCTTGACGGTATCCGTGGCTACCGGCTTGGGCCCGGTACCCATGGTTTGAACCTGGTACTGTAACCCGGATGCGGTCGACTGCACGCCTTCTTTGCTTGCATTCTCGGCCAGAAACTTCTTGCCCGCTTCAAGATTGGTTGCGCCTGCGGCCGTTGCTTCCGCCTGCTGCTCGGCCTGCCGTTTCTCGATGTACTCCTTGCGGACCTGCCCCGCCTCTTCCACCGTCATCGCCGGTTCTTCGCCTTTGTAAGTAGTGCGAATGGCGCTGATCAGGGAGTCGAGGTCAACAGTTGTACCCTGTTCACGCAATGACTTGCCGATATCCATGCCGATGATGTAACCCAGTTTCTTTTCTTCCGTATCCAGTTCAGCGGCCCATGCATTCATGGTGAAAATTAAAACAGCCAGGATCAGACCGCAACGCTTCAAATTGTTCATTCTGTACTTGCTCCATTTAAACAGAGTGCGAATTGTCCAACTATCTGCCCCCGTGCGCAAACAAAATGTTTAATGAAGCCCTGATTTTTGCCGGTCTGGCATTAGCAGAACGCGGCAACCGAAAGTGTCATTTGCGACTGCCGTGCAAATCTTCGGCTTGACGCCGCTGATTTGACGACCATCCATGTGTCACGGCAATCTCAGAATTAATCAGAAGTTCCCTTATTTTTTCACTCGGTATTATGGTGCGCGCCATGAGTGCACTGATCACGCTGCTGCCACCGGGCTAAATCATTAAAAATTTTCAAACACCCGGTTGCAATTAAAACTTATAGTGTTATACTTCACTACAACACTACATGAGAATCACTTTAGCAGTGAGCAATGCAATGTTGAATTTGACACCACAGCACAGAAATCACATTCCCAAAAGCCTGGCGATCTTGGCCATCCTGCTGCTGCTCGTCTGCTCGATCGCGACAATTGAAACCGGGCAGGAAGCGGTTTCTGCGGGCCAGGCAAGCAGCATCGCGACCAAGACCGACAGCGCCGGAATTGACCGTGTCATTGACACTGCCGAGAAAAAGTCCCGCGGACTTAATTTCGGTTTATTGCTGTTTCGCCGCGGGTAAACTGACAGGGGCCTGACATGACAACCCAATGGAACGACAGTCAGCCGATCTACTGGCAATTGAAGGAACGTACGATTGCCATGATCCTGGACGGGACGCTCAAGGAGGGCGACACCCTGCCCTCAGTGCGCACGGTGGCTTCTGATTTCCAGTTGAATCCGATCACGGTTTCCAAGTCGTACCAGGCGCTCGTGGATGACGGACTGGTCGAAAAGCGCCGTGGCCTGGGTATGTTTGTGTGTGAAGGCGCAAGAAAGAAACTGATGCATAGCGAACGCGAAAAATTTCTCAAGGAAGAATGGCCGGCCATGGTCAACCGTATAAGGCAACTCGGTCTTGATACCACTAAACTACTCCAATACGTAACAGAACAAGAAGGAGGTTCCTGATGAACAATGTCATTGAAGCGCGCGGTCTGACCAAGCGCTACAGAAATACCATCGCGGTTGATCATATCGACCTGCAAATCCCGGCGGGCAGGATCGTCGGCCTGATCGGTCCGAATGGCGCGGGCAAGACCTCGGCTCTGAAAGCCATACTCGGTCTGGCAACCTATTCGGGCGAACTGACCGTGCTGGGCAAAAATCCGTCCAAGGACCGGGCCGCGCTGATGGAAGACGTGTGTTTTATCGCCGATGTCGCCGTCCTGCCCCGCTGGATACGGGTCGGGCAACTGATCGAACTGACCGAAAACATCCACCCGAAATTCTCGCGGGAGAAATGCCTGAATTACCTGGCAGCCACCAAGATCAGGCTGGACAACCGGGTCAAACAGTTATCCAAGGGCATGGTGGTGCAATTGCACCTGGCCATCGTCATGGCAATCGACGTGAAATTGCTGGTGCTGGACGAACCCACGCTGGGTCTGGATATTCTTTTCCGTAAAAAGTTCTATACCAACCTGCTGAACGATTATTTCGATGAAGAACGCACCATCATCATCACCACCCACCAGGTCGAGGAAATCGAGCACATCTTAAGCGACCTGATCTTTATCCAGGATGGCCGCATCGCGCTCGATTGCAGCATGGAAGAAGTCCAGGAAAGCTACGTGGAACTGGTGGTTGCGCCCGACAAGGCCGCTGCTGCCCGCGAACTGCAGCCACTCTATGAGCGCGAGTTGTTCGGACGGTTTATTTTCCTTTACAAGAACTCAAACCGCGAGCAACTCAAGACCCTGGGAGAACTGCATACACCGAGTGTCGCCGACCTGTTTGTCGCTACCATGAGTGGAGGTGTCGCATGAACCGCATAATGGCACTGGTGAAACGCGAGTTCTGGGAAAACCAGGGCGCATTCCGCACCACTCCGCTGGTTTTCGGGGGCATCTATATCGTCCTGACCCTGATGTTCATCTTCACTTTCAGCCACTTTGACAACGAGTTCCAGTCATTGAAGGAATTGACCCGGTTCCTGTCGCAAACGGACGCCGGTCTGCGCAGCGATATCATCTACGCGGTCACCATCGCCGTTTTCCCGGGCCTGTTTACCCTGGCTCTCGGCTTCGTGGTTTTTTTCTACCTGCTGGGCTCACTTTACGATGACCGCAAGGACCGCAGCATCCTGTTCTGGAAGTCTTTGCCGGCCTCGGACACGCTGACGCTGGGATCAAAACTGCTGTCGGCCATGGTGGTCGCACCGTTCATCTTCTGGGTTGTCTACGTCCTGACCCATATCGTGATCATGCTGATTTTCTCGGTCGTCGTGCTGTCACTGGGTGAGAACCCGTGGACACTGTTCGTGAGTCTGGGCAGCCCTTTCAAGGCCTGGAGCATGGTGCTTTTGAGCTACCTGGCGCAAGCGGTCTGGGCATTGCCGTTGTATGGCTGGCTGATGCTGGTATCCTCTTTTGCACCACGCATACCGCTGTTATTTGCGGTGCTGCCGCCGGTGGTGGTTGCGGTGCTGCAAATCTGGATCGAGTTCCTGCAGACCTTCACGCTGAAAAAGCACCTGTTCGGGATCATTGGCGAATGGTTCGCCAACAGCCCGTTGATCCTGTCGGCCAATGACAGTGGCAGTGACAGGCTCGAAGTATCGCTCGGCATCCCGTTGACCGATACCTTTAGCCACGAGGCGACGGTCGCCAACATGCTGGACCGGTTGTTCTCCACCCATATGCTGATCGGCCTGGCCGTTGCCGCGGTCTTCCTGGGCGCTGCCCTGTGGTTGCGGCGCCGTGCCACCGAAAGTTGACCTCAGCGGGCACTGACCAGGCCTGATGCCAACGCTTGAACCGCGACCAGTGCGGGATTGAGCAGGCCGGGTAACCGCACCACGCAGCCCGTGGACAGTTACCCGGCTATTTTTTTATTGCAATTCTCAGGAATGGAGAACGGTTAGCGGTAAACTGCTTGCATGGAAACAGCTACGACCACCAGGCGACACCCTCAATGGCTGGCCCTGCGCTTCCCTCACCTGGCGCTGGACCTGCACAGCCTGGGCCGGGAGAACCCGTCCGTCCCCCGGGCGGTCAGCGACATGCTGGGTGGCCGGCAATGCATCTTTGACCTGAACACGGCGGCGGAGCAGGCCGGTATCTGTATCGGCATGCCGGCCGGGGCTGCCGCAAGCATCATTGGATCGTTGCAGTTGTCGGTGCG
>JBFZEL010000303.1:0-3696 GCA_041306925.1 Lysobacterales bacterium | reverse complement strand
TTGTCGCGGATATCGTCCTCGATTTCCCACAGCGCTGCGTTGATGTTTTTCAGTTCTGCGTGGATACGGCGCACGGTGTCGTCTTCCCTGACGGCCTTGTGCCACGACGCCTGCAACAACTCCAGCTCACGTCTCACGTTGGCGAGCTTGCCGGCATCGCTCATGCGCTCGGACTTGATCTCCAGGATGGTAATTTTGTCGAGTACTTCACCCGGTGAGACCGGTACTTCAATAATATCCATGCTCATACCTTGAATGCGTAATTCATATGTGGATCCCGTCCGATATCCGAAGGGCAGTTTTTGCGTTTGTCAGCATGTCAACCAGCCCGTGACCTGCTTTTTTTCCACAGCGCCTTGATTACCGAAATAAGGTTATTCGTGGTCCAGTACAAGACCATACCTGCCGGAAAGGTGTAAAACAACACGAGGAAACCCAGCGCCATCAGCACCAGGTTTCGCGAGTGCCTGCGCCTGTGGGCGGCATCCATGGCCGGGTGGCTGTGCATTTTCGAGGCGACCAATGAAAACCCGGTCATGATAAACGGCAGCAGGTTCAGATAAGCACCAAAAAACGGCAGTTCGAAGGGCAGCCGCATGAACTCGTCCGGACGCGACAGGTCGGCGATCCACAGGAATGACTCGCCCGACAGGTGGATGTTTTCCGCCAGCATGTCAAATGCGCCGATGAACACCGGGATGACCACGAAGACACCGGCCAGGCTCTTTAAGCTATACAGCGGGTGGACATTTTCCTGCTTGTACAGGGCGAGGATTTTTTCAGATTGCTGCTCGCCCTTGTATTGCTTCCTGATGGTGGCAAGGTGCGGCGCGAGGCGTCCGTCAACCTGGTGCACCTGGTCCTGTAGCCGGTCCGCAATCCTGCTCAATGGCCGCATCAGCACGCCAACCGCCACCGACAACACCATCACCGCCAGGCCCCATTGGGGAACCACCATTGCGATGCCGTTGAGCAGGTAGAAGAGCGCCTGGCAAATCCAGCGCAACCAGAACCACAGCCCGGAATACATGAGACCTTCGAGTTCAGGCGCCGACTGTTTCAGCGCCGAGGGTTCAACCGGGCCAAGATAGAGCTCGAGATCAATGCCCTGCTCCGCAGTTGCGGCAGTTATCTCCACGTGGGCATCCTGCACCGATTCACCTGTCTGCAGCGCGATGGAAACGCTTGCGGCAGGCAGCGCCAGTGCGGTCCAGAAGCGGTTGCGGAAACCCAGCCAGTCATCGCCCGAACGCGTGATCGGGCCGGCTTCGTTGAGGCTGATCGATTCCACTGACGAGCCCTCAAAAACGAGGTAACGGGTCTGCTCGAGCAGGTCGCCGAACCCGCTTGATGGCACGGGTCTGAAATCGGCACCGCTCATCAGCCTGGCTTTCTGTGCACCGGGCGCGGATACGGCAAGCTTCCAGCCCGTGTCCGGGATCAGCCAGCGTCTGACCACGGCACCCGACGGGTCCGAGAATGACAGGTCTGTTGTCGCACCCTCCACCGTCTGAGAGGGCAGCAAATCCGCGCCTGCGCCCTCATCGAATACCAGCAACCCCTGCCCGGCAGAAAGTTGGCGGGTCTTTGCCCCCGGTGCGGAACAAGCCGGGAAGCAGGCCTCGGCGCGGAGCAAATCACCGGTTTCGCTGAACTGCAAACGCAGGGACTCTGTTGCGACCGTCAGGTCCGCCCGGGCGGTAGCGGCAAGCAGCAGGCTTAAACCCGCCAGCCAGGCCTTGACGAGCGTGGATGTCACCTGTGAAACCGTGTATTTTCGCGCATCACGGATTCAATGACAGCGCCGTTGACTACCGGCGAGTCGAGCAAACGGTAACGCTGGTCACGCACCTCGTAAGTGCCGTTGGGAAATGTCACCGTAACCTGTGCGGGTTCCAGCACCGCGTAGTTGTAATAACTGCCCGCGATCAGCCAGTCCCACTGCGGACCGTCGTAAAGATCCCGGCCGCTGGCGTAATCGGAAAAGGCATTGCTGCAACCCAGCAAGCGCCGCATAAGGGTCGGTGCGACGTCGTAATGCGAGGTGCGGTGCGTAACCTGGCGGGCCTCGATTCCCGGCCACGCCAGCAGCATCGGCACGCCAAGCTGCTGGCGTGAGTAGCCGGAGCCATGGCCCTTTACACCGTCAGCGTTTTCGTTGAATTCCTCACCGTGGTCGGAGGAAATCAGCACCACGGTGTTATCCGCCAAACCGCGTTTCTGCAGGTCATCCAAAACCCGGCCGACAAGGTCATCGCCAAACATCACCGAGGTTTTGTAATCGGCAAACACCTCCGGCATGGGCTCATCCGGGTTGGCAGGAACACGGCCTTCATACTCGGGTGGATAGGTCTTGTCATTGACCGCATCGAAAAACAGGAAGCCCATGAATGGCTGGTCCGGGGCACGCCCATCGAGCCACGCCATCCACTCATCGGTCATGATCAGGTCGCGTCGCCACGCAGGTGCATCGACCGGTTTGGTTTCGATTCGGAGGTTGGGTACATTGGCAAACGCCGTCCGGTCGAGCGTCACGGGCCGGTACAGATTGGAACTGCTGAACAGACCCAACTGGTAACCGGAGGCCATCAGGCGGTCCATCAGGACCGGCGGCTTTTGCAGCGCTTCGAAACTGCCGAAATATCCCGGGGGCAGCCCGTAAAACAGGCTGAACGCGCCCATGCGCGACGAGTTGCCGCCGCTGAAATGGTTGGTAAAGCGGCTCGCCCGCTGCCCGGCGTATCGATCGAGGTTTGGCGTCAGTCCAATCCCCAGCATGTCGCCACGCATGGCGTCGATGAGGATGATCAGCAGGTTGAGGGGCTCCTCTTGCAGGCATTGCAATGGCGCGAGCGGATAGTTCAGCTTTGCGGCCCCGGCTTGATCCTGCCCGCCCGCCATGCGCTTCGCCAACTGGCGTTCCCGGCTCTGGCTGATATCGACCAGTCCAAACCGGACGAGTAGTTTTTTCGCGGTAAAGCCACGCTGTACCGGCAACTGCTGGGCCATGCTGGTTACCGGCACGAAATAACTCGCGTCGGCCCAGGCGTAGATCGCTTGTGCAACCATCAGGCAGAGGGTGACGAACACGGCCAGCGGACGCCCGCCACGTGCGGGCGAGGACACGACCCAGGACCAGATCCTGCCGGCCAGCAGGGACTCGAAAAGCAAGGCGATCAGAAACATGACCCCGCCAAACACCAGGCTCGGCGTGCCCAGTATTTTCAGGGTCAGGATATTGATGTGAAAACGGCTTTGCGACCAGAGCAGGCTGTCGAGCATAATTACCGCGATCATCAGGGCCATCAGCACCACAGCGATGGTCCTGCACCAGCGCAGGGAAGGTCTGAGTAAGATGAACGGCCCGGCCAGGGCCAGCAATGGCAACAGCGCCAGCCAGCTGTGATGGCTGATATAGATGGTCACCAGATAGATCCAGGCCAGCGCCGAGGAAGTGTCCGGGCCGCCGCTCAGGTAGCGCAGACCGATCAGTCCGAAAATGACGGCGTTGGCCATGGCGAACCAGCCCAGCCAGCGGAACAACTGCCGGCGGTTGCTGCTGTCCGCCTGGTTCATACTAGTACCGTGACCCATAGATTTCGACACAACCAGCGGGTCGCTGACCGGTCAGATGCAAGGCGCGCTGGCGCCGGAATGGCGGGCCCCATTTCCAGCCAGCGCAACGCCGCAGCTGGC
>JBFZEL010000302.1:0-3512 GCA_041306925.1 Lysobacterales bacterium | reverse complement strand
TGTGGAGTGCCAGCCAGACCATATCACCTGCTTGTTCACCATGCCAGGTTCCGGTCAGGCCACCGCACACAGGCTCCGGTGGAGGTGGAGGTGGAGGGGCTTGCTTCGCCAGCGCTGTGCCACAGATCAACGAAAACATCATGATGATTGCCGACAGTAAAATGGTCAAATTTGACTTTTGTTTCATGTCTTTCTCCTTTGCTTGGTTTTAACGACCGAATTCACGAGTTTGCACTCGAAATTCTTCAGAAAAGCGCTTCAAACCGGCCCCAATGGTTGCGGTTACGACCGGATTGCCGTAAGGCAAAATCCGTTCGCTCGCTTGCACGCCCCCCGTCCGGTTTCCACTCTAGACATTATTGGAAAAGGGCAATATGGACAATGTCCCCGGGGACAAAAAAGGGACAGTCCCTGCAAAAAGGGACTGTCCCCCAGGACAGTGTTTGCGCGACAGTTTTTACGGTAGAGGGCTAATTTCGCGGCTTGTGCGCCATCCAGCCCATATGCCCTGCATAGGTCAGAACCTGGGCGCGGTTTTCCAGGTGCAGCCGGTTCATAATTTCAGCCATGTGGTATTTGATCGTGCGTGGGCTCAAATGCAAGCGTGCCCCGACTTCCTTATAGTGAAGCCCATCGGCAATCATCTTGAGAACTTCGATCTGGCGGGAGTTCAACCTATCCCCGTCGCCGGCAGCCTGCTCAGCGGTTTCGGCAGTCATTTGTGATGCAGCGGGCTGCTGCGGATTGCCAATGCGTGCAAACTCGTTCAGCAGCCTGGCGGCCAGCCGGGGAGAGAAAGGCGGAGTTCCATGCCGGACCTGGTCCAGGGCCTCGATCAGTTCATCCGTGTCCATGCTTTTGAGCAGGTACCCGCTTGCACCGGCTTTAATTGACTCAAACAGGTCATCGTCTTCGTTGGAAGTGGTCAGTATGATAATCCTGACTTCGGGCATTTCCGCCTTGATCGCCCGGGTGGCGGTAAGACCATCGCAGCCGGGCATGCGGATATCCATCAATATGACGTCGGGCTTGAGTTCCCGGGCCAGCTCGATGGATTGCTGGCCGTCCAAGGCAAGGCCAGCCACTTCGATACCGTGCGCCTCAAGGAGATTTTGCAGGCCTTCGAGCATCAGCCGGTTGTCGTCAACCAGGAGAACTTTCATTGCGATTTATCCTCTTTTACCCGGAGCGGCGCCTCCAGTTTCACAACTGTGCCACCATTCGGTTTAGATTCAATGGTCAGCGAGCCGCCGATTTGCTGCATTCGTTCCCGCATGTAAACCAGGCCGAAATGGCTGCCGTCGAAACTGCTGATTTGGCTGGTATCGAAGCCCTTGCCATCATCCGTAACAGTGATCAAGACTTTGCTCGCATTGAGTTCGACACAAACTTTCAGGGTCTGGGCGCCGCTGTGCATGCGCGCGTTGGACAGGGCTTCCTGAATGACCCGAATCAACTGGGGTTCAAGCGCAGGATCAAAGCTGTTTGCATCGGTACCAGGGGAAATTGAGAGTTCGGTTCGAATACCAAAGTTGGCCTGGAAACGCTCCAGGTAGTTTTTGAGATTCTGCGTGAAGGACTTTTTCTTTTCCCAGCCGTTCCTCAGGGTCAGGATCGATTCACGAATTTCGGCGTGCGCATCTTTAGCCACTTCCGCAACCCGTCCCAAAACCGAACCGGCCTTGTCAGCATTGCCATCCTGCAGCCATTTAAGGGCCGCCTGTACCTGTATGCTCACATAGGCGAGGATCTGCCCGATACCGTCGTGAAGCTCGCGTGCCAGGTGTTCCCGCTCCTGCAGTATGGCCACTGTGCGCTGCTGTTCGACGACCCGGTTATGCGCCCGCCACTGCTCGGTGACGTCCCGCAATAACAGCATTTTTCCGATCGCCTCATCGTTACGCCCAATCAGGGGCGACAGCAGCAGGTTATATTGCCTGGCCAAATCGTCCTTGCCCAGGGTCAATTCAGTCTGGCCGGCTTTCTGACTTTCCACCTGGTTCAGGAAGCTGGCATCAATCGGCAATACCTCTGCGAGAGGTATCTGCCGCAGGCTGAGATCAGGCACGCCTGCGATCGCCGCCGCCATCGGATTGGCATATACAATGCGCTCCTGTTTATCGAGCACGTATAAGCCTTCACTCATCTGGTCGAGCACGGCTGTGCGCGCCGCCGCAACCGGATCGATAGCATGGAAGCGCAGGAAGGCAAGGGCATAAGCCGCGGTCATCACCCCCACAACGAGCAGGACACTTTCCCCCGGCCCAATGAGATATGGGTAAATTTTGTCTACCCCAAAGCCGATATGGGTGACAACCTGGCTGACCAATATGATGGCGACCGGCAGCCGGTGCCCGGGTGCGGAAACAGCAAACCACACCAGCACGGCCAAGTTAAAAATGCTGAAAAGATATCCATAACCCATGATCAGCCAGTACAGTTTTCCGGCCGAGACTGAAACATGTCCGTTGGCCGGAAATCCGGTCCACATCAGGTGATGGAAATCGTTGCTTGCCATGATAACCGCAACCAGCACGGGCACGATGGACAGGAACAGATAAATGCGCGGCTTTAAAAAGCGGCCCAGGCCGGCATATTGCAAAACAAAACAGGTTGTGGCCGTGACCGTCGGCAGGTGCCAGCCTGCCTGGAACTTCATCCAGAAAACCTTGCTGGAATAATCCAGTGCGAGGATTTCCAAAAGCACGCCAATGGTCCAGAAACCGCCGAAAACGCATGCACCTATAAATGGCTTGGCAGCCGGTACGTTGCGCCTGCGCCAACTGTATGAGCCAAGATAGATAATCAGGAAGAGAGTTATTAGAGCCGGCCAGACATCTGCACTGTATGAATAGGACAAACCCATCGGGCAATCACCTTTATACGATCGATCTGGTGCAACCATCACGACTAATTTGCATTCAGAGGCAGGCCGGAACCGAAAAAATACAGTTCAGTTCACGTCACTTCATCGTTGACCGAAATAGCAATAGATTGTCTACACTTTTTATCTTTTCAGACGACCTGGATCAGCCTGCATTCTAAGCGCCTCTTCATCGAAACATCCTAGCATTTTTTGACCTTGATAGACACGCCAGACTGCGCCTGCTTCTGCCAGGCCGGCATGCTCAATATGACTCGTGGTTTGTCCTGTGATGGCGTTGAATGCCACGTGGATACCTGCCGGACTGGGTTGCAATGCGGTGTGCAAACCGTGAATAATCATCGGCCGGCCAAAGTATGCCCGCTCCATGCAAATATACGGGTGAATTCAGTATTATTCGGGACCTCGCAGAAACTTTGGACCGTCCGTTGCGGAATTTTCAGGATTATCAATGCGTACACTGTTAAACACCCTGTTTTTAGTGCTGCTCGCCGGCACCGGCTCAGCTGCTGAAGTCCAGCGCTGGACGGCCAATGACGGCCAGCTGATCATGGAAGACATACCGCCGATACCCGAACACCTGCCAGCCGTTCTCAGCCGCTACCAGAACATCAGGTCCGCCAGTTTT
>JBFZEL010000301.1:0-5335 GCA_041306925.1 Lysobacterales bacterium | reverse complement strand
TTCCTTGATGTAATACTGCTCGAACTTGCTGTTGGTGTCGCAGTAGGTCACCAGTTTCAGGGATTTGTTGCCCCTCATGATGGTGTCCTTGACCGCTTCCTTGTCAAAATTGAGCTTGATGGGCGGAAAATCGCAAATCCGCCGCCGGGTGATGCCCCGCAAGGAAACCACCGTGTCGATGGTGTGTTCACGCCCGTCTGCATCCTTGTAGGAAAACTGCGCCGGATAGGTGTCGTCCTGCTTCTTGCTGCGCATGATGGTTCGCCAGGGTCCGGTGAGCGTGACCTGCATTTCATCGAAGCTGCTGAATATCTTGGGTGGTTTGGCCGCATCGGCCGCGAATGACGTCGGCGACCCCAGTAGAAAACCGCAAAATAAAACACATGCGGTGATGCCTTGATTCATTTTCATCAGATGTTTTACCCCGTGTTCAAGCCATTGTTCAGCATAATACCAAAATAGCCGAAAACCCGGCCATCAGTTCGGTCAGTGCAAAATGCGTGTGCGGATAGTGGCCGGAATCCTGGCCAGTTCTTTCATCAGCGCGGTCACGTCAGCGGATTCGACATCCATGACCACGTAACCGATGACGCCCTCGGTCTGCAGGTACTGCGCGGCAATATTGATCGAATGGCCGAAAAACACCTGGTTGATGTTTTTCAGTACACCCGGTTCGTTGCGGTGTATGTGCATGATGCGGCGTGTAAGACCGTGGTCGGGCAGTGACACCTGCGGGAAATTGACGGCCGAACGGGTCGTGCCGTTGTCGCTGTAACGCACCAGTTTGCTGGCCACTTCGACGGCTATGTTGGCCTGCGCCTCGACGGTGCTGCCGCCGATATGCGGGGTCAGCAGAACGTTGTCCAGGCCGAGCAGTGGTGATTCAAAACGGTCGGCATTTGACTTGGGCTCCTGCGGAAAGACATCGATGGCGGCGCCGGCGATGTGACCGGACCTGAGGGCCTTGGCCAGGGCATCGATATCGACCACCGTGCCACGCGAGGCATTGATCAGGAAACTGCCCTTGCGCATCGTCCTGATCACCTTGGCGGACACGAGGTTACGGGTTTGCGCCGTATCCGGCACGTGCAGGGAAACCACGTCGGCTTCCTGCAACAGGGATTCCAGGTCGGCCCTGGCCTCGGCGTTGCCCAGCGGCAGCTTGTTTTCAATGTCCTGGAAAATCACGCGCATGCCCATGCCCTCGGCAATGATGCCAAGCTGGGTGCCGATATGCCCGTAACCGACGATACCCAGGGTCTTGCCGCGGATCTCGGTTGAACCGCTGGCGGTCTTCTGCCACTCGCCGCGGTGCGCGGCGGCATTTTTCTGCGGTATGCCGCGCATCAGCATGATGATTTCCGCGAGCGCCAGTTCCGCGACGCTGCGGGTGTTGGCGAACGGCGCATTGAACACGGGTATACCGGCCAGGCCGGCGTGTTGCAGGTCGACCTGGTTGGTGCCGATACAAAAACAACCGATCGCGGTCAGGCGGTCGGCCGCTGCAATCGCCGCGACGTCGAGGTGCGTACGTGAACGGATACCGACGAAATGCACGCCTTTGAGCGCCCGGTGAAGCTCCTGTGCTGTCATGGCACCGGTTTTTTCAACGATGTTCGAATAGCCGGCATCCTGGATGCATTCACGCGCACGCGGGTGGATGCCTTCGAGCAACAGGAACTTGATCTTGGCCTTGTCGAGTGAGTAATTTCGGTCGGAATTGCGCATGGCTCTGGTTTTATTTCCGGAAGATGGACTAAGCTTCATTGTCGTGTCAGACCACCCTGATATCAACCGGAATCACGCTATGCCATCAGAAGAAAACAGCAGACGGGCGAAACTGCTGAAAAGACACTGCCCGGAACTGGAAATCAGCACTGAAAAAGCGGTTCTTGAGAGCCATGGTTGCGACTGGACCCGTTTCCGCACGCCGGATGCTGCGGCGGTGGTGTTCCCGCACGGCGCGTCCGATGTCAGGAAACTCGTAGGTTTTGCGGTTGAACACGGCATTCCACTGGTGCCCTCCGGCGGACGCACGGGTCTGAGCGGCGGTGCGGTCGCAGACGCCGGCGAAGTCGTGGTGTCGTTCGACCGGATGCGGCGGATCATCGATTTCAATGCCATCGACCGGACCCTGACGGTGGAACCCGGCGTGGTCACCCAGGCCATACAGGAATATGCCGCGCAACGGAACCTGTACTACCCGGTCAGCTTTGCCTCGGAAGGCTCGTCCCAGATTGGTGGCAATATCGCGACCAACGCCGGCGGCATACGGGTTTTGCGCTATGGTCTGACCAGGGACCGGGTGGTCGGTCTGAAGGTCATCGATGGCCGTGGCGAATTGCTCGACTGCAACGGCGGCCTGGTCAAGAACGCCAGCGGCTACGATCTGCGCCACCTGTTCATCGGCAGCGAGGGTACGCTCGGCATGATCGTCGAGGCGACGCTGCGTCTGACCGATCCGCCCCTGCCATCGCGCGTGATGCTGCTGGCCGTCAACGGTCTGGACGCGATGACACAGGTTTTCAGACAGTTCAACGATGCCTTGAGTCTGACCGCGTTTGAATTCCTGTCCGCCGCCGCGCTGGCGCACGTGCGCGCCGGGCACGGTTTGCCGGCGCCGATGGCAAGCGCAACACCCTATTATGCCCTGCTCGAGTTTGACTGCGCCGATGCCGGCGCCGAAGACCTGGCCCTGCAGTGTTTCGAGGCCTGTCTCGAGGCTGGTTCTGTCGCCGATGGCGTGATCTCGCAGAGCGTGGCCCAGGCGGCCGATTTATGGCGTTACCGCGAGGGTATTTCCGAGGCCATCACGAAATATACGCCGTACAAAAACGACCTGTCCGTGCGTATCTCGGAGATTCCTTCTTACCTGGACGATCTGGACCGTCTCGCCAAATCACGTTACCCGGACTTTGAGGTGCTGTGGTATGGCCATTTCGGCGACGGCAACCTGCACATGAACATCCTGAAACCGGCGGACATGCCAGTGGAGGAATTTGAAAAGGCCTGCGGGCGCGTGAACCCGGAGATATTCGAACTGACCCGCGCCCATCACGGCAGCATATCGGCGGAACACGGCATCGGCCTGCTCAAACAGGCCTGGCTGCCGTATACACGTTCGGCAGCGGATATCGAAAGGATGCGGGCGATCAAGGCGGTGTTTGACCCGCATAACATCTTGAATCCGGGCAAGCTTCTCGGTTGACGTAACGGTTTGTTCGGAGCGGGTGGATGGCCCAGGCTGCCACCCGGAAAATGACCCGGTGGTGCCTCAGAAATCCTGAAACTGCGTCGTGCCGATTGCCTTTTCTTCCAGCAGGATGGGGATGTCGTCCTGCACTGGGTAAATCACCTTGCCGTCCTCGGTGATCAGGCCTTCCTGCAGTGGTTCGGTGACTTTTTCACCGCCGACGTACAGGGCTTCGCCGTTTTCGATCGCCCTGTTCAGTTTTTCCAGCTTTTGCCGGCCGAGCACGGTTAACGGGGTCTTGCTGACAGGGCAGCACAAAATCTCGAGCAGTTTTCCATTGACGGGCATGGTTCGATCCGGGTAGCGGGCTTGCGGTTATTTTATCAGGCAACCGGCGCCGGTGTCCTGTCCCGTTGATCGACCCGGACATTTCAGCGTGACAAGAAGCGCCACGCTGCTACAATCTTAAGCTTTCGTGCCGGAGAGCAAACGTGGCAAAAGAGCAAGCGTTGGTGGGTCTGATCATGGGTTCGCAGTCCGATTGGGAAACGCTGCAGAACGCGGCCCAGGTTTTGTCGGCCCTGGCCATCCCCTTCGAGGCCAAGGTGGTTTCGGCACACCGGACGCCTGACCTGATGTTCGACTATGCCGCCAGCGCAGTGAGTCGCGGCCTGGAGGTCATCATTGCCGGCGCCGGCGGCGCCGCCCATCTGCCGGGCATGGTCGCGGCCAAGACGGTGCTGCCCGTGCTGGGTGTGCCGGTCAAATCAAAAGCCCTGAACGGCTTGGATTCGCTGCTTTCCATCGCGCAGATGCCGGCCGGCATCCCGGTCGGCACGCTGGCCATCGGTGAGGCCGGCGCCACCAACGCCGCGCTGCTGGCGGCGGCCATACTCGGTATCAAGTACCCGCAGATCAGGCGTGCTTTGGAAGAATACAGACACTCGCGCACGCAGGCCGTACTGAACCAGCCTGACCCGGCATGATAAAAACGGTCGGAGTCCTCGGCGCCGGCCAACTGGCCCGCATGCTGGCGCAGGCCGGTCGGCCGATGGGTCTGGATTTCATCTTCCTCGACCCGGCAGAGGACGCCTGTGCGGCGGAATTTGGTGAGCATATCTGTGCCGGCTGGGATGACGAAGCGGCGCTTGCGGAACTGGGGCGGCGCGCCGATGTGGTTACCTTCGATTTTGAAAATGTCCCCGAAGCGTCAGCCAGCCTGATCGAATCCCTGTGCCCGGTGTATCCGCCGCCGCGCGCGCTGTACGCAAGCCAGGACCGCTTGCGTGAGAAGACCCTGATGCAGCAACTGGGTATTCCGGTCGCACCCTTTTATCCGGTCTCGAGCCGGCCCGACCTGCTGGACGCCGTGGCAAAGATCGGTCTGCCCTGTGTGCTGAAAACCCGCCGCTTCGGTTATGACGGCAAGGGCCAGGCCGTGCTGAGATTCCAGGAAGACATGGAACGGGCCTGGCAACAACTGGGCGGTTCTGAACTGATCTGCGAAGGTTACGTGTCCTTCCAGGCGGAATGTTCGATCATTGCCGCACGCGACCGGCGGGGCCGCACCGTTTTCTGGCCGTTGACACGCAATCTGCACCGTGGCGGGATCCTCGCGATCAGCACGGCCCCGGCCTTTGACACGGCCATGCAGACACGGGCCGAGGCGATGCTGCTGGGTCTGCTGGAGCACCTCGACTACACCGGTGTGATGGCGCTGGAACTGTTTCTCGTCGATGGTCGATTGCTGGCCAACGAATTTGCACCGAGGGTGCACAACTCGGGTCACTGGAGCATCGACGGCGCCCGCACCTCGCAGTTTGAAAATCACCTGCGCGCCATTTGCGGCATGCCGCTGGGTGAAACGGAAAACACGCACAGGGCGCTGATGTTCAACCTGCTGGGGGCAATGCCGGCCTTCGCCGTGCAGCCATCTGCCGATTCCGCCGACATTCCCGGGGTGCACTGGCACGATTACCACAAGACCCCGCGCGAGGGTCGCAAGATCGGCCACGTCACGCTCACGGCAAGCAGTGATGCCGCGCTCAGGGCACGCGCCACGCAACTGGCGGCAATACTCGGGGTGGCGGCGGAGTTGAACCTCGAGGCGATCCTGGCGGAGAGCGGTGCATGAGCAGACAG
>JBFZEL010000300.1:0-5311 GCA_041306925.1 Lysobacterales bacterium | reverse complement strand
GCGGTTGTCCGACAGCGAACGGTTGCCGACCGTGTCGATGATCAGGTCGTAATGCTCGTCACCGTCGGTGTAATCCTCGCTGGTGTAATCGATGACGTGACCGGTGTGTGCAGTGCGCGCAACGCCGAAATGGTGCGCTCGCTTGGCGCCGATCACGTCATCGATTACACCAGCGAGGATTACACCGACGGTGACGAGCATTACGACCTGATCATCGACATGGTCGGCAACCGTTCGCTGTCGGACAACCGCAAGGTCATGACGCCGGAGGGCAATTTCATCATCATCGGTGGTGAGAAAGGCAACTGGTTCGGGCCGTTCGTGAACCCCATCAAGGCCCTGTTGTATTCACCTTTCGTCGACCAGCAGTTCGGCATGATGATCTCGCAGATGCGCAAGGACGACCTCGCCGTGCTGGCAGACCTGCTCGAGAGCGGAAAAGTCGAACCGGTCATTGACACGCGTTATCCATTGAGCGGCGTCCCCGATGCGATCCGCTATTCGGAAGAAGGCCATGCGCGGGGCAAGATCGTCATCAACAACGCACCTTGAGGCGCCTTAAAGATCTATACTCTGAACTGGATTCATCACGAGGATAACGAGATGGGCGCCGCTAAAAAATCAGTTGCAAAGAAATCTGCTGTGAAAAAGACCGCCACCAGCAAGGCAACCGCTAAAAAGGCAACCGTTAAAAAGGCAATCGTAGGGAAGACCGCTGTCAGGAAGACTGCCGGCAGGAAGACTGCCGTCAAGCGGCCTTTATCCAGCCAGGATGAAATCGGCAGGATCGGTAACGCGAACCTGCAGGCGTTAGCGACGGATATTGACCGCCAGATGAAAATGCTGGCGGAAATGAACACCCGCGTCCTCATCGCAAAAGATCAGCTTGCCGATTTCCAGGAAATGGTCGCGGCCAAAATCAAGGCATTTCAACAAAAAAATGCCGGTAAACCCGCGGAAATCCAGAAGGACATCATGGCCTCGATACGCGAGACGCGCGCTGAAGCGGCAAAGATGATCAAGGATTCCAAGGCGCTCCACGAAACCTATGCCCTGGTCTCCAGGCAATTCGAAAAAGGCCGCGTGGCCGCCGCCAAGGAATTGAAAAAGGCCGAAGCCGTCTTTCTCGAAAAACTGCATCAAGTCGAGGCCAAGGTCATGAAGAAAGCGGCTGAAATCAAGAAGAATTTGAACAGCTAGCCGAACTTCACCGGCTTGTTTTTTATCCCGGTCCGGCCGCCCAGACCGCCGCGCCCGCAATCCCGGCCCTGTTGCGTAGTTTGGCAGGCACGACGTGGCTGCGGCGCAAGCGGACCTCTTTGAGAAATTTCCTGTGTTGCGTGCTGACGCCTCCGCCAACAATAATGAGCTGCGGTGAAAAAACATGCTCGATATGGAGCAGGAATTCATTCAGGCGATTACCGTACTCAAACCAGTTCAGGTCATGTTCCTCCTTGATCCGGCCCGCCACGTACTGCTCGACCACATCCTCGTGGCTTGCCAGGAAAAGCTTGCCGATCTCGAGATTTGGCACGAGCTTGCCATGCATGAACAATCCTGCACCGACGCCGGTGCCCAGCGTGATGGTGAGCACCGCGCCGTCGACGCCCCTGCCTGCGCCATAGCGAATTTCGGCCAGCCCGGCGGCGTTTCGATGCGTATACGGTCGGAGGCGAACCTGCCGCTGCCGGGGTTCACCAACGCCCCCTTGATGCCACTGCCACCGATATCTATTCCAAGTACGTGCATGCGCACTCCTTAATTCTGGACCGGTTTGTGTTTGCCTCGTTTTAAGAAGGCAGTCGAACATGACAATTTTCGGCTGCCGTGCTCCGCTTACGCCAGGTTGGCATTAATCTGCGCTTGCTCAAAAAAAGTTTCACTGGCTGCATGCTCACACTCCCTCGGTAGCCCCTGGCAAAAATGCGCCCGCCGGGCGCGTTTCGAGTATATGTCGGGGGCAAGCTTTTTTGCCAGCAGAGAACCGGGCGGTCACGATCACGGCTGCGCCGGTTTAGCCTGGCACTTTACTCTGACCCCGGGGTTGCCGCATGCTTTGGCCGACACCCCGTGGAGCAGACAGCCGATGCCGACAACCGACCCCAAACGCTGCTGGTGGTGCGGGGATGACCCCTTGTACCAGGCCTACCACGACATCGAGTGGGGTGTGCCATTGCACGACGAGCGGGGGCTTTTCGAGTTTCTCTGTCTCGAGGGCGCGCAGGCCGGGCTGAGCTGGATCACGATTTTGCGTAAACGTGAACATTACCGGCAGGTTTTCGACGGCTTCGACGCACACAAGATTGCGCGTTACGATGAGGCCAGGACGACCGCCCTGCTGGCCGACCCCGGTATCGTCCGCAACCGCCTCAAGGTGCATGGATTCGTCAGGAACGCCCGCGCCTACCTGGCCATGCTCGATGCGGGTCTTACACTGGACAGCTATTTATGGGGCTTCGTCGATGGCGAACCCATGCAAAACAGACGGCTATCGCCGCGTGAGGTGCCGGGCAGCACGCCGGTTTCAGATGCAATGTCGAAAGACCTGAAAAAACGCGGCTTCACGTTCGTCGGCACCACCATCTGTTACGCGTTCATGCAGGCCGCGGGCCTGGTCAATGACCACCTGCATGACTGTTTCCGGTTTGAGGAATTGGCCGGTATCGGCCGGGCAGTTCGACCAGCGCTCTGAACTGATGATGATCGCCGGCGGCATCCCGGTCGCTGACCTTGGCCAGCCATTACAACTTTACCTTGACGCGGTGCCGTGTAGCCGGCAGGGTCATTATCGAGGCCCGACGCCTTCAATACGGCTGGCATTTTACCCTTCGCATTTTACCCTGCAGTGACTACAATAGGTTTTCAGACGCACTCCGGGATCCTTGCCGGAGTTCCTGAGCAGGTGTCCGACAGTGACCAGAGAAGCTGAACTGAAATTGTTGATAAAGGCGCTCTCCTTCGCGGCAAGCAAGCACCGCAATCAGCGCCGCAAGAACGTAGCCGCATCGCCCTATATCAACCACCCGATTGCCCTGATCAACATCCTTTGCAACGAAGCCCATATCACTGACACCAACGTGATCTGCGCCGCCCTGCTGCATGATACGGTCGAGGATACCGAAACGACGAAGGAGGAATTGCTGGTCGAGTTCGGCCAGCAGATCTGTGACCTCGTCATGGAAGTTACCGATGACAAGACCATCGAGGCCAGGCAAAAACGCAAGCAATTGCAGGTTGAACACGCGTCGCATATCAGCAACCAGGCCAAACTGCTCAAACTGGCTGACAAGATATGCAACTTGCGGGACCTGGCGAGCGACCCGCCGGCCAAGTGGAACCTCGACAGGCAACGCGAATATTTCGATTGGGCCAAACAGGTAATCGACCAGTTGCGCGGCACCCATTGCGAACTTGAAAAACTTTTCGACCTTGCTTATTCCAAACGCGTGTGACGGAACTCGCTGCAGGATAAGCGCACCGCGCAGTGATCCGACCTATACGAATACCCCCTCCTGCAACGCAATCGCACCCGCCAGGCTCCGCTTACGGAGTTGAACCGTGATGAGGTTAGTGTTTAGCCGATACGTCTTGAGTTTGTCGAAAACAGCGCCGTCAGGTTCGCGGCCAGCAGGCTGTCGTGCAACCACTGACTGAATCTTTACCGCAATATCAGAAGGAAAAAGCTGCCTGACCCTGGTCAGGCCGGATGGGGTGCGACAAGACAACGGGGGCCGCAATATGCTCGAAAGAATATGCGGCCCCGTTGAATTGCTGACTATTTTTTCGCTGCTGCCTTCTTGGCTGGCGCCTTTTTGGCTGCTGCTTTCTTGGCTGGCGCTTTCTTGGCTGCTGCTTTTTTGGCCGGAGCTTTTTTGGCCGGAGCTTTCTTGGCTGCTGCCTTCTTGGCTGGAGCTTTTTTGGCCGGAGCTTTCTTGGCTGCTGCCTTCTTGGCTGGAGCTTTCGCGGCTGGAGCTTTCGCGGCTGCTACTTTCGCGGCTGGAGCTTTCTTGACTGCGTCTTTCTTGGTCGCTTTACTAGGCATTTCAAACCTCCCCATACAATGTTTTTAGACCGTTCAGCAAGCGGACTTGGGCAGTTCTTCGTTGTTGCCGTGATTAACATCCGTTTGCCTTGAAAAAACAATAGCTGCGATGAACACTTTTTGCAAACTTAATTGACCAATTTCTTCTTGCCCCTGAGCTTTCTCACCCGGGTGATTGGTACTATTATCCTCAGCGTGTGTCTGCAAACGGGTTCAAAGCCATGTATGCGCAACTGCTCCACGAATGCAAATCCATTTCCCGACGGCCGCTGGCGCTGACCGAAATGGACAGGCCGGACACGGGTCCCGGCGATGTGCTCATCAGGGTGCACGTCTGCGGAATCTGCCGTACCGACCTGCATGTCATCGAGGGTGAACTTGATCCGGCGGGGTACCGGTTGCCGATCATCCCCGGCCACCAGGTCGTCGGTTCGGTCGTAACAGCACCGGCATCATCCGGCCTGGCAAGGGGCCAGCGGGTCGGCGTGCCGTGGTTGAATTCGACCTGCGGCAGTTGCCGCTTCTGCCGCAGCGGACGGGAAAACCTCTGTGTCCACACCGAATTTACCGGCTGGACCCGCAACGGCGGGTTTGCCGAATACCTCTCTGCACCCGCGGATTTCGTCTACCCGCTGCCACCGGGGCTGAGCGATATCGAGGTCGCCCCGCTGTTGTGTGCCGGCATCATTGGCTACCGCTGCCTGCGTCAATGCGGGATCGATAAATGGGCAGGTGCGAAACTCGGTCTTTACGGCTTCGGCGCGGCCGGCCATATCGCCATCCAGATCGCGCGCTACCGCGGCGCCGACGTCTACGTCTGTACACGTGACCACCAACGTCATCAGAAACTCGCCGAAGAACTTGGGGCGGCCTGGGTCGGCGGCACCTTTGACAGGCCGCCGGTAAAGCTCGACGCGGCCATCATTTTTGCCCCGGCAGGTGAAATCGTACCGGTTGCATTGAGGGCGCTGGAGCGCGGCGGCAGCCTGGTGCTCGGTGGAATCCACATGAGCCCGGTACCCGAGATCACCTACCAGGATATTTACTGGGAGCGGCTGATCCGTTCGGTCGCCAACAACCCGCGCTCGGATGGCCGGGAATTTATCACGGTGGCGGTTGCCGCCAGGATCCGCACACACACCGAGGTCTTTCCGTGGGCCGCGGCCAACGATGCATTGCTTGCCCTGAAACTGGATGAGATCATGGGGGCCGGTGTTCTGTTTCTCGGCAGCTGATATGTCAGTAGAGGTGCGCATTGACCCTGTGTGG
>JBFZEL010000299.1:0-8385 GCA_041306925.1 Lysobacterales bacterium | reverse complement strand
GGTGGTGCTCGATTGCCCGCCCAATATCACGCTGTTGTCCGAGAATGTGTTCCGGGCCGCGGACGCGATACTGGTGCCGGTCATTCCCACCACCTTGTCGCGTCGTACCTACGAGCAGCTGGTGGAATTCTTTGCGAAGAAAAAGCTACCCCGCAAACGCCTGGTGCCGTTTTTTTCCATGCTGCAGCAGCGCAATTCCATGCATCGTCAGCACATGGAAATGATGCGCGAGGATTATCCTGAATTCCTCGATGCCGCCATTCCCCTCTCGGTCGATGTCGAAAAAATGGGCCTGCATCGCAAACCCATTTTAATCTTCGCGGCCACTCGCCCGGGCGGGCAGGCATACCGGAATTTGTGCGACGAGATACTGACAAAAGTGACATCATGACCGATTCCGGCACCTTTCAGGAAATCGAGCGAAAATTCCTGCTCAAGCACCTGCCGGCAGGCCTTACCAGGCTGAAGGCCATGGAGATTGAGCAGGGTTACCTGGTGCAGACGGAAACCCGGGAGGTCCGGATTCGCTGCAAGGACCGGGCCTGGTTCATGACGGTGAAGGACGGTGCCGGCCTGCAACGCGGGGAGCGGGAAATTGAGCTGACCAGGGAACAGGCCATGGCGCTGTGGCCGATGACCAAGGGTCGACGCGTCGCCAAAAAACGCTACGCCTATCCCTGCGAGGGTCACATGCTGGCAATAGATCTCTTCACAGGCGCTCTTGCTCCGCTGCGTCTGTGCGAGATTGAATTTGCATCGGTGGAGGCAGCCAAAGCCTATCAGCCGCCTGACTTTCTGGGTAAGGACGTTACCGAAGTCTCAAAATATACGAACGCCAGTCTGGCCCTGCACGGTAAGCCCCACAGTGGCAGGACCGGGGAGAAGTTTGGCTGCCTGCCCTTTTTCAAAAAGGGCAAAGAGCTGTATGTCGTGTTGGCTACCAAACAACGCGGTAAGCAATGGACTTTCCCTAAATGCCGGTCCCGGGCGGGCAAGACCGACACCGAGGCCGTCCTCATGAAATCTTATGAAAAGGCCGGGCTGATTGGCACGATCCTCCCGGGCTTGCATGAAAAATGTCCGCTGGACGGCGGCGCGGTCCTGCATCTCTATCCCATGAAAGTGGCGGGCATACTGAACGAGTGGCCGGAAAAATCCATCCGGCAGCGCCGGGTCGTGAAGTTCAAAAAAGCCATGCAGATGCTGGATGATCCGGGACTGGTTAAATGCGTGCAGGCCCTGGCAGATAAATTGACAAGATGAAGGAATATGCATGAAACCCGTTGCGATTTGCGGTTGGAGACAGGTGCGAGCCGAATGGGTAAAACCGGTATATACTGCGTCACATACCGCCAGGGTGACCTTGCGTGGAGTTGGAACAGGTTCCACTGGCAGTTTTTCGAATTCATCATACGATAGGAGTTTACCGTGAAAAAAGCGCTGACAGAGGTAAAGGGAGTCGGGCCGGCAAGGGCAAAAATCTTGTCTAAAAATGGCATTGACTCGATAGAGAAACTTGCGTCAGTTTCAGTGGAGCAGCTATCTGAAGTGCCGGGTTTTGGCCTGGAGCGGGCCCCGGGAATTATCGCAAGCGCCAAGGCAATCCTTGCTGACGATGGCTCGGCAGGTAGCGAAGCAAAGGCTGGCTCCGGCGATGAAAAACCGGCCAAAGTGACGCAAGCTGAATCAAGGGGTAAAGGCAAGGGTAAAGGCAAATGTAAAGGCAAGGGCAAGAGCAAAGGCAAAGGCAAGGGCAAAGGCAAGGTTAAGGGCAAAGGCAAGGTTAAGGGCAAAGGCAAAGGCAAAGGCAAGAAAAAGAAAGGCTCTGACAAGAAGAAACGCGGCAAGAAGTAAAGTCGAGCGGGTTCCCGCGTTTTACCGAGCGAGTCAGGATTTGCCTGGCAAATGTTACCGCCACTCTCAGCCACTCTCCGCACCGGCGTTTGCTTCCGGACGTAACAAGTGACCAGGAGGCAATAACCATCAACGTCCTTTTCATCTCGCCCGGTTATCCCGCGGAAATGACCGACTTCAGCCGTGCGCTGGCACAATGCGGAGCGCGGGTCATCGGGCTCGGTGAGCACCCGGCGGGCGCGTTGCCGCATGTCGTCAAACAAAGCCTCTCGGATTACCTGCGTGTGCGGTCTTTGGTCGACACCGATTCGGTGCTTGCCACGGTCCGCCAAAGCGCGGTGCACACGCCGATCGACCGCGTAGAATGCCTGTGGGAACCGTTCATGACCCTCGCCGCGCAACTGCGCGAAATGCTCGACATCGGCGGCATGCACACCGCCCAGACCGAACTCTACCGCGACAAGAAAAAAATGAAGGACGCGCTCGATGCCGCTGGCCTGCGCACACCTCGCAACACCACCGCGACCGGCGCCGGCGCAATCCGTGCCGCGGCCCGGTTAATCGGTCTGCCGCTGGTGATCAAACCCATCGACGGTGCCGGCTCGGCGCATACGCACGAGGTGCGCGACCAGGCCGGTCTTGATATCGCCATCGCCGATGTCGGTGAACACCGCGTCGTCAGCGTCGAAGAATACATCGAGGGCGAGGAATACACCTTCGACACGGTCTGCGCGGACGGCCACATCCTCTATGAGAACATCGCCTGGTACCGCCCCAAGCCCATCGTCGGCCGGAATGTCGAGTGGATCTCCATGCAGACGGTCAACCTGCGTGACATCGGGGGCCCGGAACTGGCAAGAGGACGTGAACTCGGCCGGCGCGTCATCGAAGTGCTGGGGTTTGACACCGGCTTCACGCACATGGAATGGTTTTTGACACCCTCGGGTGAGGCAGTATTCGGTGAGATAGGCGGCCGTCCGCCGGGTGGGCGCTCGGTTGACCTGATGAACTACACAAACGATTTCGACATCTACTCAGGCTGGGCGCAGGCCGTCACCCGTAGCGAATTCAACCAGACCGCGCACCGCCGCTACAACGCCGCGGCGATATTCAAACGGGCCCGTGGCCAGGGACACATCTGCGCCATCCACGGCCTCGACGGTCTGCGCCGCCGATACGGTGCGCACATCGTGATCGAAGAACTGCTGCCGATCGGCGCGCCACGGCGCAACTGGCGCCAGACACTTCTGTCGGACGGCTACCTGATCGTGCGTCATCCGGAACTTGCACGGACACTCGAAATCGCCGACGCGGTGGGTACCGACCTGCAGATCGACGCACGCTGAACCAGGCCCGCCACGGCTGCATGGCGCGGCAAAATCAGCCGGGTGATTGTTCCATACGTTGGCGTATTGAGTTAAAATCATAGAACGATTTTCATCCCCTGATGGAGTATTCGAAATGCGCGATGTCGTCATTGCAAGTTATGTTCGATCGGCTCAGTCACGCTGCCGTCCCGGTGATCCTGGACGCGACTGGTTGTTTAAAATACGCACCGATGATCTGCTGGCCAAACTGTTGCCCGAAGCCATTGACCGCGCTGGACTTGAAGCAAAGGACATCGATGATTTCATCATGGGTTGCGCCCAGGCTGTGGGTGAAAATTTCACCCTGGGCGGGCGCGGTCCGCACCTGCTGGCCAATCTTGACAAGCGAACCTCTTGCAAACAGGTAGATGAGCAATGCGGTTCAACCATGGCGGCCCTGCAGATCGGCTTCATGGAAATTGCCCAGGGCTTTGCTGATGTCGTCCTGTGTGGTGGTATGGAGCATATGGGCCGTATCCCGATGGGTGGTGACGGTAAAATCGAATTGAACCTGCGTCTGTTCTCCGAACCTTCCTTGCGGCATTGGGATTTCATGACCGCAATGAATATGGGCCTGACCGCAGAGAAAATCGCTGCGCTGGGTTATACGCGGGAAGAAATGGATGCATGGGGCGCCCGCTCACACCAATTGGCCTACAAGGCACAACAGGAAGGTTTTTTTGACGGTGAAATATTGCCCGTCGATGTTCTCCAGGCAGATGGCACGATCAAGACTGTCGCTACTGACCAGGCCGTGCGCTCGGATGCGACCGTGGAAGACATGACCAAACTGCGCCCCGCCTTCAAGAAAGACGGCACGATCCACGCCGGCAATTCATCACCATTGAATGCAGGGGCCAGCGCGCTGGTTCTGATGGACAGGGAAACTGCTCAAAGCAAGGGCATAAAACCGCTGGCCAGGATAGTTTCGATCGGTTTTGCAGGTGTTGAACCCAATATCATGGGTACCGGCCCGGTACCTGCCACCCGTCGCGCGCTCAAGGCTGCGGGTCTGCAAGCCTCGGACATTGACTTTTGGGAAATCAACGAGGCCTTCGCCGTGGTTGCGCTGTATGCGATAAGGGAGCTTGGTATCGATCCGGACAAGGTCAATGTCAAGGGCGGCGGAATCGCCATCGGGCACCCGTTGGGCGCCACCGGTGGCAGGCTGGTAGGAACGCTCGCGCGTATCCTGCAGCAGGAGGGTGGCCGCTACGGCTGCGCCACCATGTGTGTCGGTGGTGGTCAGGGTGTGGCCATGATCATTGAAAATGAAGCTAACTGAGGAGCCTGCGATGAACATTAACGACATCAAAACAGTTGCAATGATTGGCGCCGGGGACATGGGACATGGCATTGCCGAGGTGGCTTTGCTGGCAGGCTACAAGGTCAACCTTTACGACATCAAGGACGAATTTGTCGAACTGGGTAAAAAACGGATTTTTGACAGTCTTGGCCTGTTGGCCGGTAAGGGCAAGATTCCGCCTGAACTCGATACGGCAATAAGACAGCAACTCCTGACCACGACGACCGATCTTGCCGCAGCGGTCGGTAATGCCGACCTGGTCATCGAGGCGATTCCCGAGATCATGGATCTCAAGAAGAAAGTATTTGCGGAAATTGACAAGGCAGCACCCGCGCATGCCCTGCTGGCATCGAACACATCGACCATGAGTATTTCAGAGATAGCCGGGGCCACCAGCAGGCCAGAGAAGGTATTTGGCCTGCATTACTTCAATCCGGCAGTTTTGATGCGTCTCGTGGAAGTGATCAAGGCGGATAAAACCTCTGCTGAAACCATGCAGATCGGTATGGATTTTGCGAATAGAGAAAAGAAAGTCCCGGTTTTCGTCAAGCGCGACAGGCCCGGGTTTATTGCCAACCGTGTCAACCAGGCGCCGGCTGTGCTGATCGGGGAAATCCTGGAGCGTGGTGAAATCGAACCCGAGGCGCTCGATGCCTTTGTACGCATGATGGGTTCAGCCATGGGGCCGTGTGAACTCACCGATTATGTCGGCGTGGATGTGGCGGTCAATGTCAGCAAGTACTTTGCGCAAACCCTGGGTCCGGAATATGGCCCGCCCGCCCACCTGTTGAAAATGGTCGAGGAAGGCAAACTGGGCAAGAAAACAGGCCAGGGCTATTTCAAATGGCCCAATGGTGAGCGTCCGACAATCGACTTCTCCAAAGCCACGCGGAAATTCAACTTTTTGTGGACCATCTTCGTGCAAATCAACGAGGCGACGAAGCTCATCCAGGAGGGCGTGGTCGACACCCTCGATGAGGTGGACCTGGCATTGGTCAACTCATCCGGTATGCCATTCGGGCCCATTGCCCTGGGACGTCAGATTTCGAAACTCGATTTGATCGACAACCTGGAAATGCTTGCCGCAAGGTACGGCAAAACCATGTTCAAGCCGACCAATCGTGTGCTCGGGGGTGGTCACAAATTTTAAGGAGCCTCTGATAACGCCTGGATGGCATTAATCAGAGTTTCCTGCGACACATGGATGTGTCGCCAAATCAGCGGCGCTAAGCCGCTGATTTGTAAGGCAGTCGAAAATCACGCTTTTAGGCTGCCGCGCTCTGATAATGCCAGGACGGCATTAATCAGAGTTTCCTTAGTTGTTTGTTCAGGGCTTCTTTACCCAGGCGGTGCACCAGCCCTTGGCGTTGACCTGTTTGCCCTGGAAGAGGGCGCATGGGCCCGTTTTGCTGTCGGCTGCCGCAGACGAATAATGCAGGCAGTTATCGCACAGCGCTGTCGCATCGACACGTCCTTCTGCCGCAGTTGCGTCTTCTACGTATTTCAGCGCTTTGGCCATCGGGTCATCGAGGCTGATGTGGGGTGCATCTTCCGCCAGCGCGATACGCGTGCCGCCGAGCAGCGCGGCAATCGGCAGGCTGGCCGAGGCAACTGCCAAACGGTTCAGAAATTTACGCCTGGAACTATCGGGTTTGGTGCTTGATGTCATGGTGTGTCTCCTGGTCAGATGTACAAGGAATTTTCTCGCATAACGGTCTCAACTGCCAGCAAAAGCGTGCGGTTGTCACATCAATTCAGCGACGCTTCGTTGCCAGCGGCTCCGGCGACTGGCGCTGACTTATCCCGGATGAGCTTGCGCAGGAAAGGTATCAGCAGCACCAGGGCGATGCCCACGATGGTGCTGCCCGAGCCGAGCCTCGCAAACAGGCTCATGTAATCCGGGTTGGTGAGCAATGCGGCGCCTGCGGCGGCGTCGGGCACCATGCCGGAGAAATCGCCGGCGAACAGCGAGGCGAGACCGGTCACCAGCATCCAGCTGCCCATCATGATGCCCTGGTAACGGCTCGGCGCCAGTTTGCCGATCATCGCGTAGCCGATCGGCGAGATCAGCAGTTCGCCGACGGCCTGCAGGACATAGCTGCCAAACAACCAGCCAAAGGCAACCATGCCTGCGTCGTCGGCCAGTGAAATGCCTGCGGGCAATGCCAGGAAGCCGAGGCCCATCAGGATCAGCGCCGCGGCGAATTGCTGCGGGATGTCAATGGCCCAGCCGCGCTTGCGCAGCCGGCTGAACCATGCTGCCAGCAGCGGCCCGCCGACCACGATCACGACCGTGTTGATGTTCTGCACCCACTGCGGCGCGACCTGGATGCCCCAGACCACCAGGTCGACGTTGTTGATGGCAAACAACTGCAGGCCATTGGGCGCCATCTGGTAGAGCGACCAGAACACCAGTGAACCCAGGGTGAGCAGCAGGTATGCCCACATGTGGTTTCTTTCGATCCTGTCGCGGTGCTTCAGCGTCAGGAAAACCAGCGCGGCCGCGACCATCGCGGAAATGCCCTTGAGCAGGATCCCGGGGGGACCGGGATGTTGCAGCAGGATCAAGAGGGCCGGTGCGAGTCCGGCCAGGATGGCCAGGCCGACGGCGGAGCGCAGCCGGTACTGCCCGGGCGTGGTCTGCAGCAACGGCGTTTGCAAGTCCTTCAGCACCCGCCAGTTGGCGACCGTCAACACGATGGCGAGGACGTTGCCGACAGTCGCGAAAACGAACAGGCTGGCGTAGCTCTCGGTCAGTTGATAGTGGCCGGCAACCGCGAAACCGATGAAAAAACCCAGGTTCATGCCTGCGTAGTTCCACAGAAAAGCCGCCTCGCGACGGTTGTCCTGCGGTTCAAAACGCTGCGTCAGCATCATGTTCAGACAGGTCACGTTAAGGCCAGAGCCGGTCAGGAAAAATGCCAGTCCCCAATAGAGCAGGGCGGTCGTGCCGCCGGCGGTCATGGCCGAACCGATCACCTGCAGCGCCATGCCGCCGACGAACAGGTTGCGGTTGCTCAGAAAACGGCCGCCCAAGTAACCGCCGAACAGGTGCAGACCATAGTTGAAAGCGCCGAACACACCCATCAGCATGGCGGCGTCACCGGCCGAAAAATCCAGGTGCCGTGTCGCGTACAACACCAGGGTCGAATAAAACACCGCGAAACCGAGGGTCGCAACGATCTGGATGAAGAACAGCGCGGCGGCGCCCTCCGGGATGCTTTTTATTTTATTCGCCAGTGCTGTCAAGGTGCTCTCCGTCAAGGTCAAACTGCGGGCCGGCAGTATCAGTTTTACAGGGCCGCTGCCCGCACTGCCTGCAGTCCGGCATCGGCCGCCTGCGTATTGAAGGTGGCCAGGTCATTATTGAAGACCGCCTCCAAACGGGCCAGGGCGGCGTCGATTGCCGCAACCAGTTCGTCGCGCACAGCCATCGCCGAATCGGTTGGCGGGTGATCACCGACAGCGGCAAGCGCCATCACGCCGGTCAGCTTGTCGTTCAGGCGGATGGGGAAGTTGAGCGGGTCCTGGGGGCTTTCCAATTTTGTCTGGTAGAGGGTTGCTTCGATAGCACCCAGCTTGTCTTCCAGTACCTTGGCAGATTCGAGCAGGCCGGCAAACTGTTCATCCTCCGCAATTCGCTTTTCCAGCGCATTAAGTTGCGCCTTTGCTTCTCGGATACGCGTGATGGCGCGATGGGTTTCTTTCAGTTTCTGGTTGATGCCGGAGACAAATTCGTCCTGGGCCTGGTAGTCCGCCGCAGACACTGCAAGGCGTGGATCCGCGCGTACTTCAAATTCGACCGTCTGTTGCCTGTCGCCGAACCTGAGGGTGGCCTGGTAGCCGCCGGGTACGGCC
>JBFZEL010000298.1:0-3240 GCA_041306925.1 Lysobacterales bacterium | reverse complement strand
CTGTGCTATTTCATGGACCGTGTGCATTTCGAAGACCACATCGAAGTGACCGACCATGATCCATTGCCCGAAGCAATCGGCCGCAGCGACCGGCCCGGCGAACCCCGCCTATGACTTTTCTCACTATTCGCGCAGTTACGCCGCTTTTATAGTCAGGACCGGTCAATGGAGGAAACACGATGAGCATGTGGACAGCAATCGCCCTGATATCGATCGCAGGCATCCTGGGCGGGATTTTAAGGGACAGGGGAAAACGTCATCTCAACGCCGAAATCACGCAAGAACTCAAGGCCATGCACAGCAGGCTGGACGCCCTCGACAGCGATTTACGCGAACGCGTGGAAACACTGGAACGGATCGTGACCAACCCTACGGATGACCTGAAACGCCAGTTCGAGGACCTCGAAAAGCCGTCCTGATTACAGCGGCAAAAATCTATAACAACGACATCTCGAAGGCTTTGAGCACCGCGCGGGTACGATCACGCACACCCATTTTTGAAAGTATGTTGGATACGTGATTCTTGACGGTGCCTTCCGCCACACCCAGTGAGTTGGCGATTTCCTTGTTGCTGTAACCACCCGCCATCAGGCGCAGAATTTCGGTTTCACGTTCGGTCAACGGGTCCGGCCTGTCCAGGCTGGAAAACTCGGTGTGCATGTTCTGCAGGCCCTTGAGCAGACGCTGCGTCACTGCCGGCTTGATCATCGACCCGCCCTGCGCAACCGTCCTGATCGCACCCACCAGTTCCTCCAGGCTGACATCCTTGAGCAGGTAGCCCTTGGCGCCCGCCTTGATACCCGCCAGCACCATTTCATCGTCATCGAAGGTGGTCAGGATAATGGTCGGCGGCAACGTGCCATCCCCGGATAACTGCTGCAGCACATCGAGCCCGGATTTTCCCGGCATGCGCATGTCCAGCAACACCACGTCCGGCTTGATTTCCGGGATCGTGCGTATGGCCTCGTTTCCATCGGGCGCCTCGGCGATCACTTCTATTTCCTGTGACAGTTCGAGCAGGCTGCGCACCCCCTTGCGCACCAGGTTCTGATCATCGACCAGCATCACTTTTATCATGTCTGTTTCTCCCTGCTGCGCATTCTTTGCGCGCTCAAAAATCGGTTGGCAACCACGCGTGCAGGGCAAACCCCGCGCCCGGCTCAGATTCAATTTCAAGCTTACCACCCAATTGTTTCAGACGCTCGGCCATTCCGGACAGACCGTTGCCGACGGCCACCTTGTCGGCGCCGATACCATCGTCGCGCGCGCTCATGGCGAGACCGTCGCGGGTCATCGACAGCCGGATCCACAAATTGCCCGCCTGCGCATGACGCACGCTGTTGGTAATCATTTCCTGTACGCATCTTAACAGCACCAGCGCCCGTTCCGGTTGGGTCTTGACCTGTTCCGAGGGCAGGTCGAGGTGTATCTTCGGCTTGGGCACGCCGCCGATCAGGGTATGCAGCGCTTCGGCGAGATCGACCAGGTCATCGCGGCGCATGTCGCTGACCACCTCGCGGACATCGGCAAGTAATAACCGGGCCAGCGAATGGGCCTGCTGCACGTGTTCGAGCACCTTGCCGTCGACCAGGTGGGTGACGACTTCGAGGTTCAGCGTCAACGCGGTCAGGTGGTGGCCGACCAGGTCGTGCAACTCCCTGGCGATCCGCACACGCTCCGCGATACGGGTATTTTCAGCCAGCAGCGTCTGCGTCGCCTGCAACTCCGAATTGACCCTGCGCAGTTCGTCACGCGCGGCGTTTTGCCGCAGCACCACCACCGAACTGACAAATGCAAACATCGACATGCCGAGAAACAGGCCGGCTTCCAGCGAAGCCTCACTGACGCTCATCTGCGGCAGACGGCTGATGACGACCGCCAGCAGCACGTTTTGCAGGATCAGCCAACTGACCGCCGGCACCACGGTCAGCATCCACGGCAGGACCACCGCTACGATCAACAGCAGGATGCCGCCCATCATCGACTGGGAGACCGCGCTGATACCCAGCGCACTGCCGGTCAGCAGCGAAAGATACAGCAGGCGGCTGGTGAGGGTCGTGCGCTCCGGCAGGTACTGCATCAGGTTCCAGTACATCAGGCCGAACAGGGCGTGCAACATGATCCAGGCGATATACAATTCGAGGGAGAGTGGCTCGGGGTAGATCAGACGCATCAACAGCAGCGGTATGCCCGCGCAAAACCACAGGAAAAGACCTGCGTACCTGAGCAGTTCAATAGGCCGGTAATTACCCTGGAACATATCCATGTTGTATCTCGGGGCACCTCAAACCACTTGCGGCAATCGACCGCACAAGCATAATAGCGCAGACCAACCGTATTGCCATATCCAATCGTCACGACAGGCGCAAAAGTTCAATGCAGAAAGCCAGTTTACCAGCCCGCCCGCAGGCAGTTGACCCCCAGCCAGTTGACCATCGCGCAGCTGAGCATGCAGACGTGCTGCGCCTGGCGGATGTCGGCAGCGTTAAGGTATCGAGACTGCTGGCGAGATACGCCTTGCAGCTGACCACGGTGCCGCCGGGCAGTGAAATACCCGGCAGCTTCTGGGGTGATGAAGAAGCCGGCCTGATCGGCAATGAAGTGCTGGCGCGGGCCGACACGCCGTTGCATTCCATCCTGCACGAGACCTGCCACTACATCTGCATGGACCCGGCCCGGCGCGGGAATCTCGACACCAACGCGGGCGGCGATTACGACGAGGAGAATGCCGTCTGTTATCTGCAGGTCCTGCTGGCCGATCAGCTTGAAGCATTCGGCAGGGCGCGGATGTTCAGCGACATGGACCGCTGGGGCTACACCTTCAGGCTCGGCTCGGCGCAGGCGTGGTTTGAGAGAGATGCGGATGACGCACGTGAATACCTGCTTGAACTTGGCTTGATCGACCCGTCGGACCAACCCACCTTCAAATTACGGAGTTCATGACATGCCTTTACCCGTTGAAACCCCGACGCTCGATAGCGAAAGACTGCGTCTGCGCAAACTGACGGAGGAAGATGCGGCTGATATGCACGCGCTCTATTCCGACGAAGTGGCCATGGCGTACTGGGGCACCCCCGTGACTAAGACCATCGAGGAATCACGCCAACTGTTGTTGCGGGATATCAGGGCCGTGGACAACTGTTCGGCCCTGTTCTGGGCGATCGAGTGGAAAGCCACCGGCGCGGTCATCGGCAAATGCACGTTGTGGCAGTACAGTGAAAACAACCAGCGCGCCGAGGT
>JBFZEL010000297.1:0-3394 GCA_041306925.1 Lysobacterales bacterium | reverse complement strand
GTGCCAGGAGCGTCTGAATGCCAGTCGCGGAAGCTACGACACCAGCCTGTGCAGGCCGCTCTCAGATCAGCATCGCTACGAGATAAGCTACGCTTCAGCGGATTCACAGGGGCGCACCTATATTGCCATGGCCGTGCCGAGCGGCGCCCAACTTGCCGACCCCTGTGGCAGCCTGCTACTGGATCAGAGCGGCACCCGGCGGATCAGTGCCCCGGGTGCAAGTGTTGTGAATTGTTGGAATGGCCGTTGACATCCGGCCCGGCATGCAATTCTTGCTGGTAACGGAGCCTAAGCGACCGTCCTGATCCGCAGTTGCCTGGGCAGGGCAAACACCATGCTTTCCGCAACGCCTGCGATGTTGGTAACCGTGGCGGAAACCCCTTGACCAAGCTGTTCGATGACGCCGCTAACCAGGCTTTCCGGCGCTGAAGCCCCCGCCGTGACGCCGACACGTTTGACACCGGTCAGCCATTCCGGCTTGATATCTTCGGCACCGTCGATCAGGTAGGCCGGCACACCCTGCTTGGCAGCGAGTTCACGCAGGCGGTTGGAATTCGAGCTGTTGACCGAGCCAACGATCAGCATCAGGTCCACGTGCCGGGCCACCTGCTTGACCGCATCCTGGCGGTTTTGAGTGGCGTAACAGATATCATCGTGTTTGGGGCCGACGATGGCCGGGAATTTTTTCTGCAGTGCTGCGATGACCGCGCGGGTATCGTCGACCGACAAAGTCGTCTGGGTGACAAACGCCACTTCATCCGGGTAGTTGACTTCCAGTGATTCCACGTCTGCGGGGGATTCCACCAGGTAGATCCGGTTGTTACGTGGCGGACTTTTTGACCACTGCCCCAGGGTGCCCTCCACTTCCGGATGACCCGCGTGGCCGATGAGCACCGCGTCATACCCCGACTTGCAATAGCGTGCGACTTCCAGGTGCACTTTTGTCACCAATGGACAGGTTGCGTCAAAGACCTTCAGCCCGCGTTGCCTGCCGGCCTTGCGCACACTCTGTGAAACACCGTGGGCACTGAAAATAACCGTGGCATCGTCCGGAACATCATCGAGTTCCTCGACGAATATTGCACCGAGACCCGCCAGGCGATCCACCACGAAACGGTTGTGCACAACTTCGTGGCGGACGTAGATCGGCGCGCCGAAGAGTTCGAGCGCACGCTCAACGATTTCGATCGCCCGGTCTACCCCCGCGCAAAAACCACGCGGATTGGCGAGCAGTATTTCCATCAGTCGTCCACCGGCGGTTTTTTGGATGACGATAAAAACAGACCGTCGAGCAGCAGCAGTATCACTCCGCAGGTAATGGCAGAATCGGCCAGGTTAAATGCGGGCCAGTGCCAGTCACGGTAGTAGACGTCAATAAAATCGACGACATAACCGTGCCTGGTCCGGTCAATCACATTGCCGAGCGCGCCGCCGATGATCAGGGCAAGGGCCGCGGCGGTAAGCTTATCGGATGCCGGCAAACGCGTCAGCCAGATGACCAGCACCCCCGTTACCACCGTTGCAAGACCGGTTAACAACCAACGTTGCCAGCCACCGGCGTCACTGAGAAAGCTGAAAGCCGCACCATAGTTATGCGCCAGGGTCATGTTCAGCCATGACGTCAATTCCACCGGGCGGTACAAGGTCAGGTTCTGCGTGGCAATGCTCTTGGTCCACAGGTCCAATACGACAATCACGACAGAAACCAGCAACCAGAAGATCACCATCCTGCTGGGCAACCGACCCTGCGACTTTTGTGCCTGGCTGTTCATTTTACGCGAGCCTGCGCCGTTCCCCGGCGCCTGTTATGTTTTCGATACAGCGGCCACACAACTCCGGGTGCACCGAAGACTGGCCCACGTCGGCACGCTGGTGCCAGCAACGGACACATTTGCTGTCTGAATTCTTTTCAATCCAGATGAAGTAATCCGGCGTTGCATAACGGTTACCGGCCATTTCAGCCCCGTCAGCGATTACACACGCTTCGGAAACGATCAGGATGAAACGTAATTCATCACCCCATTTTTCCAGGAATTTACGCTGCAACTCACCGCGTGGCAGGATGTTGACGGTGGCTTCGAGGGACCCGCCTATGACCTTGTCCCTGCGCAATGGCTCGATGGCCTCATTCACCGCGTTGATCAGGTTGATGGTTTCCTTCCAGAAAGCCTTGTCGTAATCCCCGTCACCCTGTGCAAACAGCCCGTCATACCACTCGCTCATAAAGACGCTTGCGTGCCTTTCACCCGGCATGACCGCCCAGATTTCTTCCGCGGTATAGCTCAAAACCGGTGCGATCCAGCGAACCAGGCTTTCCAGTATGTGATACATCGCGGTTTGCGCGGAACGACGCGGCAGGCTCTCCCGGCCGGTGGTGTAAAGACGGTCCTTCAGGACATTCAGGTAAATCGCACTCAATTCCAGCGCGCAATAATTGTTGATCTTTTGATAGACCTGCATGAATTGGTAATCGTCATAAGCCTGGCTGATCTCGTTCTGCAGTTGCCAGGCCCGGTCCACCGCCCAGCGGTCGAAAGGCAGCATCTGCGCAGGGTTCAGCGCGTTTGCGGGATCGAAGCCATCCAGGTTGCCCAGCAGGAAGCGGGCCGTATTGCGGATGCGACGGTAGGCGTCTGAAACCCGCTTGAGAATTTCGTCCGATACCGTCATTTCCTGGCGATAGTCGGCTGCCGCCACCCACAACCGCAGTACATCCGCGCCCAGCGTGTTCATGATTTTTTGCGGCGCGATGACGTTACCCATCGACTTGGACATTTTCTTGCCGTCTGCATCGACGACGAAACCGTGGGTCAGCACCTGTTGATAAGGCGCCTCGCCGTGCATGGCGACCGAAGTCAGCAACGATGACTGAAACCAGCCACGGTGCTGATCGGAGCCTTCAAGATAGAGGTCTGCCGGCCGGCGCAGTTCCGTGCGTTCATCCAGCACGCAACGATGGCTGACACCGGAATCGAACCACACATCGAGAATATCGGTGACGTGCTCGTACTCGGTTTCATCCACACCGAGTTGCCGGTAGATATCAGCTTCATACCAGCAATCGATACCCTGCTGTTCGATCAGGTCGGCAGCCTTGTGCGTCAGCACATCGGTTTGTGGATGCAGAGCGCCGCTGACCCGGTGAACGAAAAGCGTGATCGGCACACCCCAGGTCCGCTGCCTGGAAATACACCAGTCCGGACGTCCCTCGATCATACCGGTGATGCGTTCCTCGCCCCACGCCGGAACCCAGCGGATGGTCTTGATCGCCTCGAGTGCGCGTGACCGCAAACCGGCTTTGTCCATGTCGATAAACCACTGCGGCGTGACCCGGAATGCCGTCGGCGTCTTGTGCCTCCAGCAATGGGGATAACTGTGCTGAAATGACTCGTGC
>JBFZEL010000296.1:0-3056 GCA_041306925.1 Lysobacterales bacterium | reverse complement strand
TCCGATCTACCCCCACCCCTACGGTCATGCCGACTGAGATCATCACCGAACAGCCCACCACAGGCAACGCGACACTCCCGGTTCCGACCGCCATGTTTCCGACTGCAACCAGCACGCAAACACCCACCATCACACTGACGCCTACGCTCACGCGAACATATGTGGTTCCCACCTCAACCCCCAGCAAAACTCCCACAGCCACGCTTGCTGATACAGCCACGTCCGTCCCCCTTCCATCGGATACGCCAACTCTTGAGATACCGATCGGCACCGAAACCCTCGAAATTGCAACCACCACCGCACCCTGAACCCAGGAGAATTAATGGATAAGATTGAATCCTTTTTGGAAGCCATGTTATGCGTACCTGGAATTTCCGGTTATGAGCAACCGGTCAGCGCAATCATAAAAGACCAATGGGAGCCATTGACAGATAAGATCATCACCAGCAGACTGGGATCACTGCACGCGTTACGAAAAGCTTCAACACCGGGTGACCACCCCAGCCTGATGATCGCCACCCACATGGATGCCATCGGTTTGATGGTCAAGGAAATCCGTGATGGATTCCTACTCATCACGCAAATCGGCGGGGTTGACCCGCGCGTGCTGCCTGGGCAAGCGGTCACAGTTCACGGGGAAAAGGATGTCCGCGGGGTAGTGCAAATGCTCCCTGACCGCCTGTCGAGAAAAACCGCGAATGGCAGCTCGCCAAATTATTCGCGCCTATTTATTGACACAGGTCTTAATGAGGCTGAACTAAAACGCAACATCCGCGTTGGGAATGTCGTTTCGTTTACCAACACCCCCATCGATTTTGACGGTAAATACATCAGCGGTCACAGCCTTGATAACCGCGCTTCGGTAGCTGCGTTGACCGTCTGCCTGGAGGAAATCAGGAATTATCAACTCCTATGCGACCTCTGGTGCGTCGCGACCGTCCAGGAGGAGGAGCATGCTGTAGGTGCGTCCACTTCCACATTTGACCTGATGCCGCAGATCGGTATCGCTGTTGACGTCACATTTACCCAGGAACCTGGACTGAACACGCATGAGACCTTTCCGCTTGACAAGGGTATCACCCTCGGCATCGGTGCTAATATTCATCCCGCGCTTCACCAAAAATTCAAACAACTTGCGGAGGAGATCGACATGCCCTACGCACTCGAGACAATGCCGCGAAGCTCAGGCACCGACGCCATGGTGATGCAAATCACCGCCGCAGGAATCCCGACTTTCGTGCTTGGTATTCCCATCCGCTACATGCACACACCGGTGGAGCTGGCGGCGCTCAACGATATCCGCCGCGCCGGCCGCCTGCTCGCCCGTTTCGTCACCAGCCTTGAACCCGGCTCCCTTGGGTCGCTTTTCAGCGGAGGTGCAGCATGAGAAACAGGAAAACCAACATGACCAGGGCACAGATCAAATTGCTTGAAAAATTAAGTAACGCGGTGGGGGTTTCAGGGAACGAGGATGAGATTCGACGGATCGTAATCGATGAAATCAAACCGCATGTCGATGAATACAAGGTCGACATGATGGGAAACCTGCTGGCTGTTAAACACGCGAAAACCCCTGGCGCGCTGCGGGTGCTATTTGCCGCCCATATGGACGAGGTCGGTTTTATGCTGGTACAGGAGGACGGTGACGGTCTCTACGCATTTGAACCGGTTGGCGGGATCGACGAACGGCAGCTGGCCGCGAAATATATCCTCGTCGGTAAGAATCACCTGCCCGGCGTCATCGGCAGCAAACCCATCCACCTCTCCAGCCCTGATGAACGCAAGAAATCAACACCGATGAACAACCTGCGTATCGACATCAGCCCGGCTAACGCCGGCAAAGGAGCCATCGGGGATTACGCGACTTTCGCCACCCGTTTCTGGCAAAATGGCAGCAGCCTTTTCGGCAAGGCGCTGGATGACCGCCTGGGCGTCGCCACATTGATCGAACTGGCTAAGTTGAACCCGGGCACACTCGAGATTCTGTTCGCCTTTACCGTGCAGGAAGAGGTGGGGCTGCGCGGTGCTCGTGTTGCCGCTTATGATTTTAAACCTGATATAGCCTTCGTGGTCGATTCCACCCCGGCATTTGACCTGCCGATGTTGGATAACGAAGAGGAAAACTCGCAGTACAACTGCCGGCTTGGCGCAGGTCCGGCGATCTACCTGGCGGACGCGGGCACGCTTTCTGATCCACGCCTGATCCGCTTCCTGGTACAGCTGGCTGAAGGCCATCAAATCCCATACCAGTTCCGCCAACCCGGCGGCGGCGGCACCGACGCCGGTGCCATCCACATCAACCGCCGCGGTGTACCCGTCGTCTCCATTTCCATCCCCAGCAGATACGCACACTCACCCATTTTGCACGCGAAACTATCGGACTGGGAAAACACGCTGTCTTTATTGCGCCTGGTCATTGAACAGGCCGACCGCTCCATCCTGAGCATTGATCGATAACCAAAACGAACAAGAGGAAACCTCATGAAAGAATTACTGCAGCAACTCACACAGGTACCGGGTCCTTCAGGATACGAATCCGCCATCCGGGACACTATCAGGGAGATCATCACGCCGCACGTGAATGAAGTCCGCGTGGATGCCATGGGCAACCTTATCGCCACGCTGGGGAACAAATCAAAGAACGGGATGCGCGTCATGATCGCCGCCCACATGGATGAGATCGGCATCATCGCCAGCCACGTGGAAAAGAACGGATTGGTCAGGTTCAGCAATATTGGTTCCGTGCTGGCACGCTACCTGCCTGGCAGCCGCGTCAGGTTCCTCAACGGAACCCGCGGCGTGATCAACAGTGATAAAGCTGAAGATAATTCAAAGGTCCAGCCAATCAACCAGTTCTTTGTGGATGTCGGCGTCGGAAGCGATAAGGACTGCCCGGTGAAAACCGGCGAACTGGCGGTATTTGACCGGGAGTTTCTGGATCTTGGGCAGCGCGTCAGTGCCAAGGCGATGGATGACCGCTCTTCATGCGCCCTGATGATTGAGATCATTAAAGGGATCAAGGACACACCCCATGAATTGAATTTCGTATTCAGCAC
>JBFZEL010000295.1:0-8453 GCA_041306925.1 Lysobacterales bacterium | reverse complement strand
ACAACTGCGGAGGATACACTGGAGGTTGCAAGCCGATTGAATAAAATCAAAGGCGGTCGTTATCTTCTTGCTGCTACATTCGGCAATGTCCACGGTGTTTACAAGCCGGGCAACGTCAAGTTGCGTCCGGAGATCCTGAAAAACTCCCAGGCGCTGGTGCAGAAGACCTGCGGCACCGGCAATAATCCACTGAACCTCGTCTTCCACGGCGGTTCCGGCTCGGAAAAATCCAAGATCCACGAGGCGGTCGGTTACGGCGTATTCAAGATGAACATCGACACCGATACCCAGTTTGCCTTCTCGCAACCGGTTGGCAAGTTCGTCAAGCAACACCCCCGCGCCTTCGAATTCCAGATCGATCCGGACGACGGCACGCCTTACAAGAAGCTCTATGATCCGAGAAGTTACCTGCGTCTAGGTGAGGAGGGTATCGTCGCCCGCCTGCTCGAAGCCTGTGAGGACCTCGGCTCATTGGGCAAATCCATCGCGGGTGCCTGACGACCACTTATCAGGTAATATTTAAAATGACCGGGTTGCATGGCCCGGTCATTTTTTTTTGCCGGTGAGGAGTTAAACTCAAACTATGCCCCTGGTTGAACATCTCGAATTACCGACCTTTTCACGTCTGCGTGAGCAGGGCCACGAAGTGCTGCCCCTGGAGCGCGCGGTGCACCAGGACATCCGCGAACTGCACATCGGCTTTCTGAACATGATGCCGGATACCGCGCTGGAAGCCACCGAGCGGCAATTCATCAGGTTAGTGGGTAACTGCAACCGCATCGCACAATTTTACGTGTATCCGTTCTCGCTGCCGGGTTTATCCCGCAGTACGCAAACCCGGGAATACATCGAGCGTTATTACTGCAAATTCGAAGATTTGCAGGAGCAGGGACTGGATGCGCTGATCATCACCGGTGCGAATATCTCCAATCCCGACCTCGAGCAGGAGCCATTCTGGGAACCGTTGTCGGCAGTGATGCGCTGGGCCGATCGCAACGTCGCCTCCACGCTGTGCTCCTGCCTGGCCACGCACGCGCTGCTCAGGTACAAGTATGGCATCGAGCGGCGGGCGCTGCCGCGCAAACGCTGGGGTGTTTACAGCCACCGCATTGCCAGTCCCGGGCACCCGCTGCTGCGGGATATCAACACGCGTTTCGACGTGCCGCATTCACGCTACAACGAAATCACCCGGCAGCAACTGGAAGACGCCGGCCTGACCGTGCTGGTGGAAAGTGAAACCGGCGGGGTGCACATGGCGGTCAGCCCCGACCAGTTCCGCATGATCTATTTCCAGGGTCACCCCGAGTACGACAGGAACAGCCTGCTGAAGGAATACAAGCGTGAATTGCTGCGCTTCCTGGCCGGTGAACTGGAGGTTCCGCCGCCGTTTCCGGAAAACTACTTTTCCGCGGAGGCCGCGCGCATTGCAGAACGGTATCTCGAGGCGGCAGAGCAGGCGCGCGCCGGCGGCACGTCCTTGCCAGGTCTTGACGAAGAGAAAATCGAAAACCTGCTCGACAATACCTGGTGCGACACCGCCAAGGCGCTGGTGAACAACTGGCTCGGCCTCGTTTACAAGGTCACCAACCTGGACCGGAAAAAACAGTTCATGCAAGGCATCGATCCCAACGACCCGCTGGGTATCAAAACCTGACGTCAATACAACAGAGGCAGACACAGATGAAAGACCAGACGCTCGTGATCCACGCCGGCTTCAAATCCGATCCGGCCACCAAGGCCACCGCGGTGCCCATCTACCAGACGGTGGCCTACGAATTCGACAATGCCCAGCACGGCGCCGACCTGTTCAACCTGGCGGTGCCGGGCAACATCTATACCCGCATCATGAACCCGACCACCGCTGTGCTGGAGCAACGCTGCGCGCAGCTCGAGGGCGGTATCGCGGCCCTGTGTGTCAGCGCCGGCAGCGCAGCGATCAACTACGCCGTGCTGAACATCGCCGAGCAGGGCAACAACATCGTGACCGTGCCCCTGCTGTACGGCGGCACCTACACCCTGTTCAAACACATGCTGCCACGCCAGGGTATCGAGGTGCGTTTCGCCGCCGATGACAGCGCGGCGGCCATCGAGTCGCTGATCGATGCCAAGACCACGGCCGTATTCTGTGAATCCATCGGCAATCCGGCGGGCAATATCGTCGATATCGAAGCGCTGGCCAGTATGGCACACAGGCACGGCGTGCCCCTGATCGTCGACAACACGGTGGCGACACCCGCGTTGATCAAACCGATCAGCTACGGCGCCGACATCGTGGTGAATTCGTTGACCAAGTACATGGCCGGTCATGGCAATTCGCTCGGCGGCGTGATCGTCGACAGCGGCAAGTTTCCGTGGGACAAATACCCCGAAAAATTCCACATGCTGAACGAGCCAGAAGCCTCCTACCACGGCGTCATCTACACCGAGGCCATGGGTCCGGCGGCCTATATTGCCCGCGCCCGCACCGTGCCCTTGCGCAACACCGGCTCTGCGCTGAGCCCGCTGAATGCCTTCCTGATCCTGCAGGGTATACAGACGCTGCAGCTGCGCATGCAACGGCATTGCGAGAATGCACTGGCGGTGGCCAATTATCTCAAGAACCATGCAAAGGTCGGTTGGGTCAACTTCGCCGGTCTGCCGGAATCGCCCTATTACGCACTCGCCAAAAAATATACCAATGGCAAACCCTCGGCGCTGCTGACTTTTGGCATCAAGGGCGGCTATGAGGCGGGGGTGAAATTTTATGACGCGCTGCAGATGTTCCTGCGCCTGGTGAACATCGGCGATGTGAAATCACTGGCGGCCCACCCGGCATCGACCACCCACCGGCAGTTGGCGGGGGCGGAACTCACAGCCGCCGGCGTGACACCGGACATGATCCGACTGTGTATCGGCATCGAGGATATCGAGGATATCATTGCAGATCTGGAACAGGCTTTGGCCGCCGCCTGAACAGGGCGGCCAGGCGCCGCGCGAGCCAGCTGAAAAACTTGCGCGGCCAGTGGCGCATCACATCCAGCCAGGTGTAGATGGTCGGCAATAGCACCAGGCTGACAAAGGTCGAAAACAGCAGACCGCCGACGATGGCACGCGCCATCGGGTAGTAGGGCGGGCCGTCGCCGCCGATCTGGGTGGTGCCGAGACATAATGGCAGCAGGCCCAGCACGGTGGTCCCGACCGTCATCAGGATCGGCCGCATGCGTTCACGGCCCGCTTGGATCAGCGCCTCGTCACGCTCGAGACCCTGCAGCCGCAACTGGTTGACATGGTCGATCAGGATAATGCCGTTGTTCACCGCCACCCCGATCAAAATCAGGATGCCGATCATCGCCATCAGGGTAAACGTGGTTCCCGTCAGCAGGAAGAACCAGTAGACGCCGATCACCGAAAACACGATGGTGCAGACCATGCTCACCGGATAGATCAGTGACTCGAACTGGGCCGCCAGCACGATGTAGATGATGGCGACGGCCAGCAGCAGATTGAAGATCATTTTCTGCATGGCTTCCTGGTCGCCGGTGAAACCGCCGCCCAAGTGCCAGCCATAACCGCTCGGCAGGTGCATCAGTTGCATGTTCTCCTTGATCAGTTCCTCGGCTTTTTCCGTCGTGATCCCATCCAGTTGGGCGGTGATGGCCAGGCCGGTCTTGCGGTCCAGGCGGCGTATTTCAGTCGGGCCGGTGCTTTCCACGAAATCGACCATCGACACCAGCGGTATGGATTGACCCTGTGGATTCCTGAGCTTGATGTCACGCAGGTCGTCAATCTGCTGGCGGTCCTGTTCACGGAATTGCAGACGCACGGGTATCTCGCCTTCCTCGCCCTTGAATTCGCGCAGGTCGACGCCGCGCAGCGCAATGGCCACGACCTGCGCGACCTCGCGGGTGGAGAAACCCAACTGGTTGGCGCGTTCGCGGTTGACCCGCACCTGGACTTCCTGGTCACCGGCGCCAAGCTCGGAGACCACGCCGGAAAGACCCTTGACGCCTGATAGTATCCGCACCGCGTCTTCCGACAGGGTGCGCAACATCTCGCTGGATGTGCCGGTCAGGGTGACGCTGAGTTTTTCCGCGCCGCCGGTACGTTCAAAATCGAAACTGGGACGGCCGATCGCAATCTTTGGCAGACCCTCCAGGATATCGGCGGAGATTTCCTGCGATGAGCGCCTGGAGTGCTCGTCGTCGGTCAGCAGGATCACGGATGCGGTGTTTTCCGCCTGTTCGGAGTAATAGGTGTAAACGGCGCGTATTTCGAAGCGTTCCTGGTTGGCGTAAAGATATTCCTCGATGCGGTCGACGGATTCCTTCAGCTTGGCCAGCGGGTAATAACCGTCGAGGTGGTACGGCAGGTAAAGCCTGCGGGTCTCGTCCTGTGGGAACATGTCGGTTTCAACGATGGACATTGGGATGGCCGCCGATAGCAGCGTCAGTACCACCATGCCCGCCGACACCCAGCGATGGCGCATATTCCATTGCAACAGGCGCACGTAACGGTCGCGCAGGAAATCGACCGCGGCATTTTTCTTGGCCGAAGACGGTTTCTCAAGCCGTGACGCCGCCAGCGGAATGATGGTCTGGGCGATCATGAGGGAAACGGCCAGCGAGACCACGATGGCGACTGCCACGTGGGTCAGGAAAATCGAGATATTGTCTTTCTCGCCGAACACGATCGGCAGGAAGACCGCCGCGCTGGTCAGGGTCCCGGCGGCCACTGCGAGACCGACCGCGCTGACCCCGCGCAGGGCCGAACCCCTGGCGTCATCCGGGGTTTTTTCAAACTCGGTGTGGATGCTCTCACTGACCACCACCGCGTTGTCCACCAGCATGCCGACCGCCAGCATCAACCCCATCATGGACAGGATGTTCAGCGACAGGCCGAGAAAATACATGACCCCCAGGGTGATCGTGATCGCCACCGGGATGGCCAGCGCGACCATCAGGGTCGTCGGTATGCTGCGCAGGAAAAAGTAGAGCACGAATAACGACAACATGGCGCCCAGCAAACCGGACTTGAGCAACTGGCTGAGTGAGTCGGTCACACCTTCTGACTGGTTCTCGAGAAAGAACAGCTTGATACCCTGCATTTCGGGCGTCTTGCCGATACGCTCGACCTCCGCCAGCGCGCGTGTGCCGACATCGACCAGGTTGGAACCGCTTTCCCGGAATATGCTGACACCGATGGCGTACTTGCGGTCGAGGTGACGGGCGTAATCACGGCGTTTTGAATCGTAGTTGACCTCGGCGATGTCCGCCAGGCGCAGCCCGTCCGCCGAGATGACCAGTTGCCTGATTTCATCGATCGAACGGAATTCGCCGCGCGGGCTGACCCGGTAACGGCTGTCGCTGTCACGGATCAGGCCGGCCGAATCGGAAAAATTGACCTGCCGCAACTGCATTTCCAGCAGGTTCAGGTCAATGCCATGCGATATGACGCGGTCCGCGATCAGTTCGATGCGGATTTCGCGCGGCTCGATGCCCTGGAACTCCACCCGCGCCACGCCCGGGATCCGCTCAAGTGGACGCACCAGGTTGCGGATCAGCATGTCATAGGCCGTGGACAGGTCACGCTCGCTGGAGATACGCAGGGTCAGCAACGGCTGGTCGGTGAAATTGAATTTCAGCACATTGATACGCCGCAGGTCGGCGGGCAACTGGTCGCGGATCGCTTCCATCCGCTCGCGCGCCTCGACCGCCTTGACCGCGACATCGGTGCCCCAGTCGAACTGGACCTGGAGTCTCGAGCCATTGGACGAGGACGTGGATTCGAGCCGCTTGATACCGCTCAGCGTGGCGATGACCTCCTCGGCCGGACGTGTGATTTCGCGTTCCACCTCCTCCGGTGTCGAGCCCTGGTAGGGCATGTCGAGGATGATGAACGGTATATCGACGCCGGGGAAGTACTCCAGCGGAAGCAAGCGGCTCGCAATCAGGCCCACCGCGATCATCATGACGAAGATCATGATGATCGTCACGGGCCGGTCCAGCGCTAAACGTGCGGGACTCACGCTCAAACCTCCGTGGCGGCGCCGCTGTCCGGCACGGCGGCCATTGCATCGCGGCGGCGGTCCAGCAGCGAGTACATCACCGGCACCACCAGCAGGGTCAGCAGGGTTGACGTCAGCAGACCGCCGATCACGGTGATTGCCATCGGCGTGCGCATCTCAGCGCCCTGGCCGATACCGAGCGCCATTGGCAATAAACCCAGCACGGTCGTCAGGGTGGTCATCATGATCGGGCGCAACCGCAATTTCGCGCCCTCCCGGATGGCGTTCAGCCGGTCCATGCCGCGTTCACGTAACTGGTTGATCAAATCGAGCATGACAATGGCATTGTTGACGACGATGCCGGCCAGCATGATCAGGCCGATGAAGACGATGACGCTGAGGCTGGTGCCGGTCAGCCACAGGGCCAGCGCCACGCCGATCGCGGCCAGCGGGATCGAAAACAGGATCACGAAGGGGTGCAGCATTGATTCGAACTGGGCAGCCATGACCAGGTAAACCAGTATGACTGCCAGGCCCAGCGCGAACAGCAGCGACTTGAACGAGGCTGCCATCTCTTCGCTCTGCCCCTTGATATACATTTTCAGGCCATAGGGCAGGCGCATGTCGGCCAGCAGCGATTCAACTTCACCGACCGCGCTGCCGAGATCACCATAGGCGAGGTTGGCTTCGATAAGGGCGAGACGCTCCTGGTTGCCGCGGCGGATTTCCGCCGGGCCTTCGGCGACCCGGACCTCTGCGACCGACGACAGCGGCACCGGGAATTCGCTCTCGGGATTGATAATGAGGTCGCGCACGGCCGCGATGGATTGCCGTTCGCCCTCGGCCAGACGCACCAGTACATCGACCTTGCGGTCGCGCCAGCTGAAACGGGTGGCAACCGTGCCGCGGATCTTGCCGACCACCTGGTCGGATATCTGTTTGACGGTCAGACCCAGCGCAGCGGCGCGTTCCTGGTCAAAGAAAATCTGGATTTCCGGGTGCCCGCGTTCGAGGCTGGATTCCACGTCGGTGAAGCGCTTGGTTTGCCGCAACCGTTGCAACACCTCGTCGCCGGCAACCCTGAGGGAATCGAGGTCATAACCCAGGATTTCAATTTCCAGCGGCTTGTCGAAACTGAGCAACTCGGGTGACGAAAAATTTGCGTCCAGCCCGGCAATGGCCACGGCCCTGGTCCTGAGGTCGGCGATGACACGCTGCTGGTCTGCCACGCTTGCGTCAGGCTTCATGACGACCAGCATGCGGGCGATGTTTTCACCGCTTTCGGTCGGGTTGGCGTCGATCCGGTTGCCCGAACCCGCCACGCCATAGACGTAATCCACGGCGGCATCGGCGGTCGCCAGGTGTTGCAGTTCACCCTCGATCCTGTCGGTTTCCTCCAGTGGCGTACCCGGCGCCGCCTCGAGCATGACATTGAAGCGGCCCTGTTCCATCTGCGGCACCAGTTCCGTGCCGGTGCGTTGCAGCAGCACTACCGACAGACCCAGCATGATCGTTGCTACCGACAGGGTCAGGATGCGGTGCTCCAGGGCATGGTCGAGCAGACGGGCGTAGGCGGATGCGAACCAGTGTCCGATGCGTACACTGACAGCCTCCGGGTTGACCGAATGCTGACCGCGGATCGATGCCATCATCGGTATCAGCGTCACCGCGACAAACAGTGAAATGGCCAGCGCAAATGTCACGGTCAAGGCCTGGTCGCGGAACAATTGGCCGGCGACGCCCTCGACAAAGGCCAAAGGCAAAAATACCGCGATGGTGGTCAGGGTAGAGGCGATCACGGCGCCGCCGACTTCGCTGGCACCCTTGATCGCAGCGCTGACCCGGCTCTCGCCCTCGCTGCGGTAACGCGAGATGTTTTCCAGTACCACGATCGAGTTGTCCACCAGCAGGCCGGTGGCCAGCGCGATACCACCCAGCGACATGATATTGAGCGAAATACCGGCCTGGCCCATGAAGAAAAAGGTGGCGATGATGGAGACCGGGATAGACAGACCGATGGTCAGCGTGAACCAGGCGTTGCGCAGAAAGACGAAGATCACCAGCCCTGCCAGCAGGCCGCCGAGAATGGCCGAATCGACCACTTCACTGATGGCTCGGTCGATGAACATCGACTGGTCGTCGACGGTCTCGATCGACATGCCCGCGGGCAGTGTCTCCGCCATTTCCTTGAGACGGTCCTTGATGCCCCTGGCGACACTCACGGTGTTGGCATCGCCCTCCTTGTAGATGGCCACTTCCACGGCTTCCTTGCCGTTCATGCGGATGATGGCCTGGCGTTCGCTGTAACCGGCCCTGACGTTGGCGATGTCGCGCAGGTAGATGGGGCGGTTGGTGCCGGGCTGGATGATCAGGTTGCCGAATTCTTCGACGCTGGCAAACTGGTTGATGGTGCGCACCAGGTAGCGCTGCGCGCCTTCTTCGAGGCGGCCGGCGGAAACATTGACGTTCT
>JBFZEL010000294.1:0-10193 GCA_041306925.1 Lysobacterales bacterium | reverse complement strand
CCAAGCAGTTCGCCGGCGCCACGGATTTCGAGATCGTGGCTGGCCAGCGTAAAACCGGCGCCCAGTTCCTCCAGCGCAGCGATGGCATCCAGGCGTTTACGCGCGTCGCCCGTCATGCTGCGTTCGTCGGGTATGACCAGGTAAGCGTAGGCACGGTGGTGCGAACGGCCGACGCGGCCGCGCAACTGGTGCAACTGCGCCAGTCCGAACTTGTCCGCGCGGTTGATGATGATGGTGTTGGCGGTGGGTACGTCGAGTCCGTTTTCGATGATCGTCGTGCACACCAGCACGTTGACCCGCTGGCGGTAAAAGTCCAGCATGACCTTCTCCAGTTCACCCTGCGGCATCTGCCCGTGGGCGACGCGGATGCGCGCTGCCGGCACCAGTTCCGCCACCTCGCGGGCGACCCGTTCAATGTCGCGTACTTCGTTGTGCAGGAAGAAGGCCTGGCCGCCGCGCTGGATTTCGCGTTGCAGGGCTTCGCGCAACAGCGCGCTGTCCCACCTTGACACCATGGTCTTCACGGCCATCCGGCGCGCCGGCGGAGTGGCGATGATCGACAGGTCGCGGATGCCGGCCATGGCCATGTTCAGGGTTCGCGGTATCGGTGTCGCGGTCAGCGTCAGCAGGTCGACCTCGGCGCGCAGTTGTTTCAGACGCTCTTTCTGGCGCACGCCGAACCGCTGTTCCTCGTCGACGATGACCAGGCCCAGTTGTTTGAAACGCACATCGCGCTGCAGCAGCTTGTGCGTGCCGATGACGATGTCCACCTTGCCGGATTCGAGATCCTTGAGCACGGTATCGGCCTGCTTGCCGGTGCGAAACCGGGATAACAGCTCGATACGTACCGGCCAGTCGGCAAAACGGTCGCTGAAACTCAGGAAATGCTGTTGCGCGAGCAGGGTCGTCGGCACCAGTATCGCCACCTGCTTCTGGTCCTGGACCGCGACAAATGCCGCGCGCAATGCGACCTCGGTCTTGCCAAAACCCACGTCACCGCAAACCACGCGGTCCATGGGCCGGCTGGACAACATGTCGCCGAGGACGGCTTCGATTGCGGCCTGCTGATCGACGGTTTCCTCGTACGGGAAACCGGCACAGAAATCCGCGTACAGCGGCTGGTCGAAGGTAAAGCCGAAACCCTGCCTGGCCTGGCGGCGCGCGTACAGGTCGAGCAGTTCAGCCGCGACATCACGTACCTTTTGCGCGGCGCGTTTGCGCGCTTTCGACCACTGCTCGCTGCCCAGGCGGTGCAGGGGGGCGCTGTCGGCGGCGCCGCCGGTATAACGGCTGATCAGGTGCATGGCAGAAACCGGCACGTACAGCTTGTCCTCGCCGGCATACTCAAGCATCAGGAACTCAGCCTGGCGTCCATCAATTTCCAGTATTTGCAGACCGCGGTAGCGGCCGACGCCATGGTCCTCGTGCACCACCGGGTCGCCGGGTTCAAGGTCCGAGAGACTGCGGATGATCGATTCAGGGTCGCGTTCAGAGCGTCTGCGCGCGCTCTTCAGCCTGACCCGGCCGCCAAATAACTGGCTCTCTGTCAGGATGGCAAAATCCGACCCGGCGACAAAACCCTCTTCGAGCGGCAGTACCGTGAGGCCGAGCCGGGCAGCGGAAGTCAGGAATTCCGGCCATGTCTCGAACCTCTCGGGGCGGATGGCAAAAGCCCGCAGCGTCTCGGCCAGCACTTCACGACGCCCGGTGGTATCGGCGGCGAACAGGATGCGCCCGGGAAACTCGCGGATGAACCTGAGCAGGGCAGCGGCGGGTTCATGGCCACGCTCGTGGATGTGCAGATCCGGCGCAACCCGGGTGTCAAAATAGAGCGCGCCGGTCGCCGCCCCGGACGCGTCGAGCAGGCTGAGGGTATTGAAATGCCTGAGTCGCTCCAACAGTTCGGTTGCATCGAAGTACAGTTCAGCCGGGTCGAGGACCGGCCGTTCCACATCATGCCGCCGCTGTTCCCAGCGCTCGCGGGTCGCTGACCAGAAGTCGGCCGCCGCCGCCTCGACGCCCTGCTGGATAACCACCAACGGCCGCAACGGCAGGTAATCGAGCAGGCCTTCAGTGTGCTCAAAAAATAGCGGCAGGTACTGTTCCAGGCCCTGCGGATGCAGACCCTGGCGCAGGTCCTGGTAAAGCGCAACCCTGCGCATATCGATGACAAAGCGGTAGCGGAAGGCCTTGCGAAAATCCTCGAACGAGGCGGTATCGCAGGGGTACTCGCGTGCCGGCAGCATGTTGAACTCGCTCAGGCTCGCATGCGAGCGCTGGGTTTCCGGGTCGAATTCACGCAGGGATTCGATTTCTTCGTCAAACAGGTCGATGCGCAGCGGCATTTTCCTGCCGCTTGGAAACAGGTCGATGACCGAACCGCGCACGGCGAACTGGCCGGCCTGGTAAACCGGATCACTGTGACTGTAACCGGCCTGCTGCAAACGCTCCCTGAAATCACCGATCACCAGCGACTGCCCGGTTTTCAGCTGGATATTGCGCCCCAGTGCGTGACTCCTCGGCGGCAGGCGCGCAAGCAGGGTGGCGATCGGTACCAGTAGCAGGCCGCGTTTTGCGCCGGCCAGTGCTGACAGGGTGGAGAGACGCTCGGCAAGGATGTCAGGATGGGGGGAAAAAGGATCGTAAGGGAGTGTTTCGTGATCCGGGAAATGCAGGACCGGCAGTGAACCGTCACTGAACAGACGCACATCCTGTTCCAGCAGGTGTGACTGGTGGCTCGAGCGCGTGACAACCAGCACCAGGCCGTCATGGGCACGGGCCGCGGATAACAGCGCCAGGGCAGTGCTGCTGCCATGCAATCCGGTCCAGTTTGCACTGTCACCGGCAAAGCGCGCCGCCAGGGGGCTTTGCGGCCCGTATGCGTTCATCAGAAGGGTTTGTTAACTATACTATTTAACTTATTGTTATCTAGCATTAATCAGTCTCCAGGATAACCGACAAGGCCCGTTTGATACGTTGGCCGAAAGTGTCGAAATCAGCTTCCGGCAGTGCATACAAACCGAGCCAGGCCTTTTCCGCTTCGCGTGCCTCCTCGGCTGCGGGTTGCCTGATGCGCGCGCCGGACATCGATTCGGCCAGGCGGTCTACCTGGTATTTCATGCGCAGGTCGCGGTCCTCCGCGGGTGACGGCAGCCCGGCGAGGAACTCGAGTTGGATGCACAGGATATGGGCCTGTGCACGTTTTTTCCCGATCTCTTCATCCGTGGGAACGGCAAGTTCGCCGGCCAGGATCTGTTTGCAGATACTGTCCATGCGTGTTTCGAGTTCATCATCCGAGCTGTCTGCGGGCCAGAGAGCGGCAACTTTTGTCCCGACCGTTTCACTGAGTGCGCCGCTGGCAGTCCTGCCAGTAACGCTGAGTTCGTGCAGCAATGCGCTTTTCAGCCATCTGCGCTCGCGCCTGGTCTTGACCTTGCGCTGCTGGTCCTGGCCGACACGTTTTTCGTATTGCTCGACCAGCGTCTGGAAAGACTGCTGGAGTTTACGGTCGGGGTGTTCGATGTCTTTCCAGCCGTCCTTGAGACCGTGCACCTTGCCGTGCAGGTGGGCCAGGTCATCCCCGCTTTTCAGGATGGCCTGCAGTTCACTGCACAGCGCTTTTTGCGTCGCCAGGCGTTGGTCGTCGGCGGCGCGGATGCTCTCCTGTTGCGTTTTGAGTTCGTCGAACAGCGGATCGAGATGCGCGCGGAACTGGTTCCAGAGTTCCTGTTCCTTGCTTCTCCACAGGCTGCCCGCGGCTTTCCAGGTTGACTGCAGTGATTTCGCCTGGCTGATGGCCTCGCTGCGTTCCGGCAGGTGGATCAACTGGCTGGCGGCACGGATCAGCTTCATTTTTTCCAGTTCCACGACCTGGTAATGCGCCTGCAGCGCAGCGTTGGTTTTATCCAGCGTAGCCTTCAGTTTCTTCGCCAGTTTCTGGCGCTGGTTGGCGGGCACCTCGTTCAGCTCGGCGAGTTTCCTGCGCCCCCGCGTCAGACCCGTGGCCAACGCGGTCCAGTCGACCGGATCGGCAGTTGCCATTTGCTGCAGGTCGGCGCAGAAGGTGGCGAGTGACTGCGCATGGCGGGACTGGATTTCACTGCGTTTGTCGAGGAAGGGTTTGGCGGTTTCAAACGCCGCGTGACCGGCGGCGTTGAACTTGCGCCACATCCACGGGGCGGCCGGAAACTGTTTGTCGCCGGGGATCTGTTCGCTTTGCTCGAGATTTTTCCACTCCACCTGCAGGCTCTTGATGCGGTCGAGCAGGGCGTCGGGGTGCAGGTCGGCCGCAGGCAGCGCCTCCATTTCGTCGATCAGGCGATTGCGGATCTTGTTGTTCGACCAGTGTTGCCAGTCACGCAGTTCGCGCAGGCGCGCCTGCATCGAGTTCAACCGGTTGTTGAGTTTTTGCCATTCCTTGTTCTTGCCGTGTCCCTTGATGGACTGCTGCAGCGTGGCCCGCGTCTCCAGGGCCTTGTGCAGCTCACCCTGTTCCAGCTCGGTTTCCAGTTGCGTCAGCAGGGTCCGCGCCTGGCCGAGTTCCTGTTCGTAGGCCTGGCGCTGTTGCTCGAGCAGGGCTTCGAGGCCTTCCAGCGCGGCACTGGCCGCCTGGTAACAGGCGAGGTCCCCGGCGTTTTCCCCGGCGATATTCTGCGCGCAGTGATGCCAGGCTTTTTCCAGTTGCTGCTTCAGCTTGCCGATACTGGCAGCGTGTGGGTTTTGTGCGTTTTCAGTTGCGTAGAGGCGGACGGCATCGGCCATGTGCGCCAGGGATTCGCTCGCCCGCGTCGACGCCGGCGTCACGTCCAACGGCGCCGTTGCCGGGGCTTCTTCAATGACGGGTTCCGGCTGGGCTGCAACCGTCTGCTCTGCGACCGCTTCGGCAACCGGCGCCGCCGGCGCGGCCAGCCGGTCACAGACACGCTGGTAGCGTTGCGCCAGCGCCTTGTCGGCGTGGGCGGCGATGCCTTGCCAGGCCGCGTGCAGATCATCGGTTGCCGCCGGGTCCCGCGAGTTGGTGTCCAGCGCCAGTTTTTCCAGTGCGCTGCAGATGCGCACCGCCTCGATCTGCACGCTTGCTGGGTCTGCCTGTCCGAGTAACTCGCCGTGCAGACGTTCCTGCAATTTTGCGTGCAGCAATTTGTCGGATTTTCTCAATGCCTCAATGACCCGCTTGAGGGTCGTATGTTGCGTGATCCGGCTGGCGGCAAAGTCACGGTTTGCGGCGTCGCTGTCGTTAATGCAGCAATCGCCCACTATGCCCTGCCGTTCGACCCGCGCCAGTGCGGCGCGTCTAAGCTCCGCCTCGGGCGCGTGGCTGGCAAGGTGTTCGATCAGGTCGCGGTCCGACGTGGTTTTGGCTACCTGCAGGCGGAATTCCAACGGTGGCCGCGCGTCATTTGCAGAAGCGGCCAGTTGCCGGATGCGTTCTTCCAGCAATTTTTTTACCTCGGCATCCGCTTCATTGTCGTACAGCTTCAGGATATTTTCGAGCTGGTGCAGACGTTTGATCGCGGCACTGCGAACGCGCTTGTCTTCATCGTCGGCGGCGATCCCGAGCAGGTTGCCGATCAGCTCAGGGTCCTGATCGCTGCTGACCGATTCGAGGCGGATATCCGCATTGCTGCTTTGCCATTTGGGTTTAAAAATAGATGGTTTCCAGTTCATTGAATTCAAGCCGCCAGTTTGGATGGATCGGGAAAGTGCTGTGCCAGCAAATGGAACTGCTCTTTCGCGGTTTGTACACGCATAAGATCATACAATATATGCTCTGAACCCGGGCGTCCCTGCAGATACCAGCCGATGTGTTTGCGCGCGACCTGCACACCGTGATCCTCACCGTAAAACTCATGTAACCGCTGCAGGTGATCGCGCATGACCGTGTGGATTTCGGCTGCCTGCGGCGGCGCCAGTTTCTCGCCGCTGTGCAGGTAGTGATTGAACTCCCTGAATATCCAGGGATTGCCCTGCGCGCCGCGGCCGATCATCAGACCTGCGGCGCCGGTGTAATCGAGAACGGCCCGGGCCTGTTCCGGTGTCGTCACATCACCATTGGCAAATACCGGCAGGCTGGTTTCCCGGCAGATCCTGCGGATGGTTGCATACTCGGCCTCGCCATTGAAACGGTCGGCGCGGGTGCGGCCGTGCACGGCCAGGGCCGCGATCCCGCAGGCCTCGGCAATGCGCGCCACTTCAGGGCCGTTGCGGTGGTCGCGGTCGGGGCCCGTGCGTATCTTCAGTGTGACCGGTACGTCGACGGCGGCTACGACCGTGCGCAGTATCGCTTCGACCAGGCCGGTATCCGCGAGCAGGGCGGAACCGCCGAATTTGCCGCAGACCTTTTTGGCCGGGCAACCCATGTTGATATCGATGATCTGTGCGCCGAGACCGACGTTGTAAATGGCCGCCTCGGCCAGTGTTTGCGGATCACTGCCGACAATCTGCACGGCCAGCGGTGCGGGTTCGCCGTCGAAGTTGCTGCGCCATGTGGATTTGCGGGTATGTTTGAGTAGCGGGTTCGAACTGACCATTTCGGTTACAACGTAACCCGCGCCCAGCGAACGACACAGCTGCCGGAACGGACGGTCGGTGACGCCGGCCATCGGCGCCAGGGCAATACAACTGCTTAGTGTGTAGGGTCCAATTTGCATGGCAGTGATCAACCGCTCTTCCCGGCTATGGTTATGTGGTCAATGCCTCGATGATCTGGAATCCCGCCACCCAGGTGCCGATGGCGGCACCGAGATTGGTAAAAAAGAACACCAGCAAAATACGTGTCGCCGGATTTTTGAACCAGCCTTTCACAGTCGTGACGTCATCGCGCAATCTTTCGAGGTCGGAAACTTTGGGTTTACGCACCCAGGATTCCACCGCGCCGCTGACCATGCCGGCCGCAATCGCGGGGTTCAGCGTGGTTATCGGGGCAGCGAGCATGGCGCTCAGGATGCTTAACGGATGGCCCCTCGCGACCAGCGCGCCAAGCGCGCCAAGACCGCCGGTAGTCAGGACCCAGAGCCAGACCAGTTGCCAGCCAAGTTCCGGGCTGCGTGCAAAACCAACCAGGAAGCCAATGGAGACCAGCGCCAATATCGCCCAAGGCACAAATGTAAGCCAACGGCTGGTTGGCGGCAAGCGCGACAGGTCGTCAACCTCGGTGCCTGGATCCTGCTGGTCATCGGCCAGGTATTTTGACAGGCCGTCAAGGTGTCCGGCACCGATGACGACGAGGATACGCTTGCCGCTGTTGTCGCTGTTGTCCTGGCGCAGACGCGCGGCCATGAAACGGTCACGTTCAGCGATCAGGGCTTCGTATAATTCCGGTGAGTGTTCGGCAAACTCGGTGAAAGTCGATTCGAGGATATCGCCTTCCTTGAGTTTCTCGATCTGCTCTTCATCGATTTCTTCCGAACTGACGGTGCTCATCACCAGGCCGGTCGTCAGCATGATGCGTTTGTACCACGGCACGGCGCGATAGCTGCGTTTCAAGGTGGTGGCAAGGTCACGGTCGATGAGTTGCAATGGTATGTCGTGAGCGATTGCGGCATCGGCGGCGGCCTTGAGTTCGGCGCCCGGTTCGATGCCAAATTGCTCGGCAATCCGGCGCTGGTAGGCTCCCAGGGCGAGATTGGCCATCACCAGGCCCGCTTTTTTCTCACGAATGATGCGGTAAAGGTCCATGTCCTGCCATTGCTGTTGCCGGGTCAGGGCCTGGTGGCGGGCCGGGCACAGTTCCACGGCGATCGCATCGAAATTGCCGCTGCCGGCCATTTCGGTAACAGCGGCTACACTGGCGCGCGAGACGTGGGCGGTACCCAGCAGGACATAGCGAACGCCATCACGGGAAATTTCCCTGGTTGGCTGTTCTGCGGGGGGTGAATCCGGGGTCACCGCTGCCGGTGTTGCTGGTGTTTCTGATGCGGACATTGGGCCTTGCGAGCCTTCACAGAGGCTCCGTTAATCCTGAGAGGGCGCAAGGATATCGCAGAAGCGCAACCCTTGCCTATTTTTCTATGACGGCGCCCGGATGCAAGACGGTATAGAGCACCAGGTCGTGTTCAAAATAGACACTGTAGGTAGCGTAATCCCAGCTGGAAATGGGCGGATCGCCGACCGCCGGGTGCTGTGTCGCGGGCGTACCGAATTTTGCCTCGACCTCGGCCTTGTTCTGTCCGTTTTTCGGCAGATTCATGCGCTCGGCCTGGCGCACTTCGTCAATGAGCAAAACATCGGCATAAACGGCTTGCATGGCAAATGTCAGCATGAAAGCCAGAACAATCCTTGTCATCGTCTTTCTCCAACGTGATTCAGTTCTCATGATGCCTCAGAATACCACAAAACTGATTAATCGCTTACTGGTTAAATAACAGTTGCTTGCCGGCGTGTTGCCTGCAAGGGATTTTCCTTTTGTAGTTTCCTTTCATGCATGATTTCTGGCTGCGTTTTTGTCAGTTGTTCTGTGCCAATAAACGCAGGTAGGACTGGTAACGCCAGTCCAGGATGCGCCCGTCTGCAACCGCCTGCTTGACGGCGCAACCCGGTTCGGAGGCGTGCAGGCAGTCGTTGAACCGGCACCGTCCGGGCACTGCGCCGAATTCCAGGAATCCCGCGGCAAGCGCGTCGTTCTCCAGTTTCCAGATGCCGTATTCCCACACGCCGGGTGAATCGATCAGTTGCCCGCCATCCGGCAGATGGTAAAGCATGGTCGTGGTGGTGGTGTGGGCGCCTTTCCCGGTCGCCAGCGACAGGCTGCCGGTCTGGATTTGCAGGTCGGGTATCAACTGGTTGATCAACGACGATTTACCGACCCCGGACTGGCCGACGAAAATGCTGGTCCGGTCCCTGAGAACCGGGCGCAAGGCCGCGATGCCCGGGGCGGTTTTACACGAGGTGCGCACGACGCTATAGCCCAGCGCGGAATAATCCGGCATGTGCGCCAGCACCACGGCGCCATTGGCGGTTTCATCCGCGGGTACTTCGAGTTCGGTCTTGTTATGCACGATCACCGGTTTGATACCGAGGCTGTGCACGGCCAGCAGGTAGCGTTCCAGCAGGTCCAGCGAGGGCAGGGGGCGCGCTGCAACGACGATCAGGGCCTGGTCGAGATTGGCCGCGATGATGTGCTGACGCAGACGGTCGTCAGTTCTTACAAAGTAATTTTTACGCGGCAGGATGGTTTCGACCACCAGCGAGTCACCATCCGCGCGCGCTACCAGCACCCGGTCACCACAATAGGGTCTGCCGACATTGCGTCTGAATTTGCACGGCTGCTGCGTGCCGTCGGCCAGCCGCACGACGCCCTGGCCGCCATAAGACACGAGTACCAGGGCCTCGGCTTGCGTGTTGGCGGTCATGGAGCGGCTTTGCTGTTGTGCATCGGCTTATTGTACCTGTCAGCGCCGAATTGAACATGGCACAAAACAACGCGGGCCGGTATAGTGCGCAGAAACCCGAAAATTGAATCTATGCGCGACGAAAAACACATGAGACTGATCTGGATCGACCTGGAAATGACCGGTCTGGACACCATTAACGACACGATTCTTGAAATCGCCACCGTCATTACCGACGGTGAATTGAATACCCTGGCGAAGGGACCGGTCTGTGCGATCCGTCAGGATGAAGCCGTGTTGAAAGCCATGGATGACTGGAACCGCTCCCATCATACCGATTCCGGGCTGTGGCAGCGGGTCGTGTTCGGCCGCTACAGCATGCGCGATGCCGAAGCTGTCTGTATAGATTTTCTCAAGGACTGGGTTGAGAAAGGCGTATCACCGATGTGCGGCAACAGCATCTGCCAGGACCGCCGTTTCCTGCACCGCCTGATGCCAGAACTCGAAAGCTGGTTTCACTACCGCAGCCTGGATGTCAGCACCCTGAAGATCCTCGCCGGCATGTGGTTGCCCGCTGAATTAAAGGTGTTCGAAAAAGAAAACCAGCACGTGGCGCAGTCTGACATCCAGGAATCCATCGAGGAATTGCTGTACTACCGCCAGTTCATGGGCAAGTTTGCCGGCGGACACGGCTAGCTGCGCTTAAGGAACCTCTGATTTATTCTGAGGTTCCCGCGACACACGGATGATGAGATGAACACCTCTTGTATGTATCGGCGTCACAATGCGCCATTATTGAGATTCTTAACTTCAATAACCAACAAGAGGTGTTCAAATGAAAGTTACACTAATCGGGATCGATTT
>JBFZEL010000293.1:0-5311 GCA_041306925.1 Lysobacterales bacterium | reverse complement strand
TAAGTTCGTTGAATAATGACAAGGGCTGGCTTCTTTATGTCCGGTCTTGCTGATAAGCATAGTTGTTTCTGGTACAAATGTCAGAAGAGGGGTCGTGCATCGTGGTTTCGTAGTTGCCGATGGGCGGCTTCTGGCCGGTTGCCGTAATAGGAGCCCTGACTGAGCAACAGTCCGCCATTGGCACAAAAAGCAGTCCTTTAGTTGGATGAAACCCCACGATGACTATCAGACCCGAAACCAGTCGACGAGGGTGATGTTTGTTCAGAGCAGGTGCGGGACCAGCGCTTTGCGCCCTGGCGGGTAATCCGCAAAGGTCTCGCGGTACCAGCGGTGATGGGCCAGCGCGCGCGGCACCAGGTTGGCCATGGTCCAGATGGCGAAGACCCAGCCGGCCAGCGACCAGGTGGCAAGCGCCCAGCCGGTCCACTGGATCATCTCACCCAGGTAATTGGGACAGGACACCCAGCGGTAGGCCAGGCCGTGCGGCACCCGGTAGCTGCCCTTCTCACCACGGTCACGGCTCAGCAGGGCCAGTTGCCGGTCCGAGAGTTTGTTCAGTGCCATGCCCGCGAAGAACACCAGCACTCCCAGCAGGAATTGCGGACTCGCCATCCAGGCGTCGCTGTACTGATCGGCCCGGGTGGCGATGGACCAGCCGTTCAGGTAGCCGTTGGTGGTGTTGAACAGCAGCGCCATCAAGACGATCGACCAGGGCATCTGTTTGCCCTTTTTCAGCGTCCATGGATAGATGAACACGCGGTGGCAGTAATGCAATTCCCACATCAGTAACAACAGGACTGCGGTGACATTCAGCTTGGCATAGACCAGCACGATGGCGCCGAACACCAGCACCGCCGGCATTTCCATGATGAACCAGCCCAGCCGGTTTTCCAGCATGGGGCCCCAGCCGGCGCGGATGTGGCGGCCATAAGGCGCTTTGACAAAGAACAGCAGCAGGAAGACCGGCACCGCCAGGATCAGCGTACCGTAGGCGACCCAGTCAAAATGCTGGTTCATGAATGCTGCGAAATTCATCTAATCTTATACCTTAAGTATTATATCTATCATATTGTATTTGTTGTCTATAAAATAATAGCGCATCGGTCATCGATTCACGGAAGGGGCGTGGCTGATAAGCGAACACCCGGCTCGCCGTGGCGTGGCTCATGTTCTTGTTGGCCCGCAATGCCGCGAGTGAATCGCGTGTGTAAAGCGGGGTTTCCCCGCTGAACCGGGCCCAACCGCTCATCAGTGGCGCGAACAGTCCGGCCAGCCACAGGGGGCAAACCAGTTTCGGCGCGGGCACGCCGGTCAATTCCGCGATGAGGGCCGCGACCTCCGGCATGCCGACATAATGTCCGGACAGCATGAACCGGTCGCCGTCGGCGCCCTTCTCCGCCGCCTCGACCGCGCCCCAGGCGACGTCGCGGGCATCGACCCAGTTGAAGCCGCCCGCGACCAGCGCCGGCAGCTTGCCGTGCGCCAGCTTATTGATCACCTCACCGAACAGCGAAAGCTTGAAATCGTTGGGGCCGACCACCGCGGTGGGATAGATGATGCGCACGCCCAGCGTCGCGCAATCGTTTTGCCGCACCAGCCTGTCCGCGTGGGCCTTGGACAGGTCGTAATCGGCGACGTGCCCGTTGCGCCCGCCGGCCAGCGGGTTGTCCTCGGTCACCGGCCGGTCCAGCGGTTCCTGTTCGAGCGCGTGGATGCTCGAAAAATGCACAAGCGTGTGAACACCCTCGTCACGACAGGCCCGCAGCACGTTGCGCGTGCCCTCGACGTTGACCCGCTCGAGCTTGTCACGCTCACCCGGCTGGATCGATATCAAGGCGGCCAGGTGATAAGCCTGCTCCACGCCTTTAAAAGCCCTGCGCAGGCTCTGCGGGTCGAGGATGTCGCCGTCGATGGTTTCGACGTCGAGTCCGCCGAGCGCCAGGCGGCTGCGCCTGACCAGGGCCACGACCTCAAAGCCCCGGCCAAGCAACTCCCTGACCAGGTTGGCGCCGATATGACCGGCAGCACCGGTGACTGCTACTTTTGTCATTTACCTGTTACTGCCTGGACGCGGCATGTCCATCCTTGTGTCGCGTTAATTTCAACCCCGCGCCTGCGGACCCGGCATGCAGTCTTCCCCCCACGCAGGCGACCCCGGTGGTGCTACTGAAGCGCTGGCGGTGCCTGTCGCAGGACCAGGGCAGGTTGCCTGCTGACCGTCATTGTTGGCAAGCATAGCCGCTTGGCTACCGTATGCCAAAAACAATCATGAAATAGCTTCTCACCTGCAACTTGTGTAGTACGATTAATGCAATGCCCGCAAGCGGTCACAAACAGCTTTCATGAAAAAGACATTCTGTGCATTGCTGATCACCCTGAGCATCTCCCTGACCGCGTGCGTGGCGCCGGCCGGGGAAACAGCATCCGTGCAGGCAAACGAAGGCCTGCCGCTGGTCAAAAAGGACATGCATGGCGAGTTGCGCGTGCACAGCAGCGTAAACTGGAACGGCTATACGGCAATCCTGCTTGAGCGGGCAACGGTTGAGTTCACTAAAAACTGGGCCCGTAACCAGGAAAACCGTGGCGGCAACCGGCCCACGGAAGAGAACATGGGGCGCATCAGGACCGAGCTGTCCGAACTGCTGGACGAAGTATTCCGGCAGGAATTGACAACAGACGGTGTTTTCACATTGAGCGATACCCCTGCTGCAGACGCGCTGCGCATCACCCCGAAGATCGTCGACCTGAATATTTATGCCCCCGACCGCATGCGTGAATATATCGGTTATGCCCTGGCCGATTCAAAAGGCAGTATGACGCTGGTACTGGAAATACACGATTCCGTCAGCGGTGCCTTGCTCGCGCAAATGACCGAAAACCGCGAAGATCCGAGGATGGGCTATTTTGAGTGGACCACGAACGGCACCAACCTGCAGGCGGCACGGTTCATGTTCATGCGTTGGGGCAACAGGCTGCGCGAGTGGTTGATTGAAGCCAGGACACTTGCCCGGGAATGATCACCGGCTTCAGCGTTCGTCGCGGGCAATCGCCTCGAGAAAAATGGCGCCGTGACGCGCAAGCTTCACCTGGCCGACGCCGTTGATCCCGAGGAACTCGTCCGGCGTCGAGGGCCGTTCACGGCTCATTTCCAGCAGCGCCACATCACCGAATATCACGTAGGGCGGCACACCCTGCTCCTCGGCCAGTTGCTTGCGTATTTCACGCAGTGTTTCAAACAGGCGCAGGTCATCGTCGTTGAGATCTTCGACCGGTCCTGATTTGCGTTTCTTTTTGCTGACTTTTGCCTGCACCCTCGGACGCGCCAGTTCCAGGGTTTCCTCGCCACGCAACAACCGCGGCGCCCGTGGCGTCAGTTTCAGAACGGACCAGGCGGCGATGTCCTGCGTAAGGTAACCACGGTGGATCAACTGGCGAATGATCGACAGCCACTCGGCCGCGCTGAATTCCATGCCGATACCGTAGGTCGTCAGCCGGTCGTGATTGAACTTGCGGATCCGTTCGTTAGCCGCGCCACGTAGCACATCGACCACGTGCTTCACGCCAAAGCTCTGGCCGACGCGGTAAACACATGACAAAACTTTGCGCGCCGCCTCGGTGGCATCGTAACGTTGCGGCGGATCGAGGCAGATGTCACAGTTGCCGCAATCTTCTTGCAGGTGTTCGCCAAGGTAGCCCAGCAGCACGCGTCTGCGGCAGGTCAGGCTCTCGGCGAAGCCGACCATCGCATTGAGCTTGTGCACATCGATGCGGCGCTGGCTATCGTTGTCGTTCTGTTCCAGCTGGGAGCGCGCCATGGCCACGTCCTGCGCGCCATACAGCAACAACGCTTCGGCCGCCAGGCCGTCACGGCCGGCACGGCCGGTTTCCTGGTAGTAGCCCTCCATGTGACGCGGCAAGTCGTAATGCACCACGAAGCGCACATTGGGTTTGTCGATACCCATGCCAAAGGCCACCGTTGCCACCACGATCGCAACATCGTCGCGGATGAAGCGCTCCTGCACATCCCTGCGGGTGTGCGCGTTGAGACCGGCGTGGTAGGCCGCTGCCGCATAGCCATGCGCGTTGAGATAAGCGGCGATCTCCTCGACCCGTTTTCGCGACAGCGCGTAGACGATACCGGAACTACCCGCCCGCCCAGCCAGGAAGCGGCTCAACTGGCTCTGCGGGCGGAGTTTTTCCAGCACGCTGTAACGTATGTTCGGGCGGTCAAAGCTGGTGGTGAACAAACGCGCCCGGTGCAGACCCAGCACCTTGACGATGTCGGCGCGGGTCTGCGGGTCGGCGGTGGCCGTCAGCGCAATGAACGGCACGTCGGGAAACGCCTGCCGCAACGCGCCGAGGGCAGCGTATTCCGGACGGAAATCGTGGCCCCATTGCGACACGCAATGCGCTTCGTCGATGGCGATCAGCGCCAACGGGACCTGCGCCAGGCTGTCGATGAAATCCGCGCGCATCATGCGTTCGGGCGCGACATAGAGCAGGTCCAGTTCGCGGTTGTACAGACGCGCCAGCACCGATCTGGCCTCCTCCGCGTCGAGGTTGGAGTTGTACATGGCGGCCCTGACACCGTTGGCCTGCAACGCGTCGACCTGGTCTTTCATCAGTGAAATCAGCGGTGAAACCACGATCCCCATGCCCGCCCGGTGCAGCGCCGGCAACTGGTAACAAAGCGATTTGCCGCCGCCGGTTGGCATCAGCACGAACGCGTCCCCGCCTGCGAGCACCTGCTCGATGATCTCCTGCTGGTAGGGCCGGAAGCCGTGCAGGCCGAATACCTGGCGAAGGGTGTCGTGGATGAAATTCATGGAGTGATCAAAAATCTCGAAAATAGGCAATTGACGCCGCGCAGTGGTCATCATACATGTCCGCGGGCACACCGGCCCAGGCAATTTTCAATATCCACCATGGGCTCAGTCTAAACACCCCGGTGGACGAATCGAATCGGCAGAATTCCCGGTTGCGGGTCGGCAATGTGCTCTTCGTAACCGTTCTGAATTCTTGCCTGTTTTGATCCTTGTCATTGAACCGTGCTTAATTCCGCAGTAAGGTGAAAGCCAATCGTCAGCCCACCGCCAGTCACTGGGAGCAAAGATGAATATCGAACACCCCTATACGAAGAAAATCCTGCAGGCTTTCGAACAGATCAGCCAGCTCCCGAGGCCATCCGGGCAGGAAGAAAAAATAGTCGCCTGGCTAATGAACTGGGCAGGTGAAAACGGGCTGCAGGCGCGCCATGACGACGCCAACAATATTGTCATCAAGGTGCCCGCATCACCCGGTTATGCTAACT
>JBFZEL010000292.1:0-14423 GCA_041306925.1 Lysobacterales bacterium | reverse complement strand
GGTTCAATCAGACCGTCCGCTGGCGGTTGTATGGTGAGCCTGATGTGGTCGCGGTTGGCGAGGAAAAAACGGTAATAGTCCTTGTCATTCTCCTCAGCCAGGATGCCGTTACGCGTCTGTCCAAACGCGAGACGCTGCTTGTTGGAGTCATCGTTGGGCTCTATTTCGCCGTTGGGGTCCGGTGGCCCCAGCGCACGGGCAAGCAGGGTATAACTGCCACCGTCGCGGCCACTGACCTGCAGAAAGTGGCGACCGGGCAGCAGGAACACGTTGTCGAGTTGCACCCGCTTTTGGCCAGGTTTTGCCCGTAGCTTCGCCCGGTCAAGCTTTGCGCCGTTGTAATAATGCAGTTTGGAGATTTCATCGCCAATGACCTGAAAACGCCACAACTGCGGATCACCCGGGATCAGGATCTGGTAAAAATCGCTGTCATCGCCGCTGAACCGCCCCTTGATGCGGAGGTTGGCGGGAACACCGCTGGCGTCTTCGATGCGGTCGTTGGGTTCGACTTCACTGCCGGCTGCCAGCGGCCCCTGCGTGGACAGCGTGATGCTATACACGGTTTCCTTCGCGCGCGACACGCTGAGCACCCATGGACCGGGCGCCAGCAACAGGTCCGGAAGTTCGATTGGTGTCTCCCGGTTGCGGCACTGCAGCACCTGGCCCGCTGCATCTGACAGGCAAAAATTAAGATTGACCGGCGGGGTGGATTCGATACGCAAGGTGAGCAATTGCTCCGCCGTGGCCTCATCTACGGAAAACCGGAAGTAATCCTCGCTATCGCCGGCGGTGATACGCCCGCTCAGGGGTTGAGAAAGGTCGACGAAATTGGCCAGTTGCAATTTACCGTTCGGCTCGGCTTCTTCCCCGCTCACCCGCTGGCCGGTGATTTCACTGTTCACCGAGCGGATAAAACCGGTTTCGGGACTGATTAACTCCAGGTACCAGGTGGTCGCCGGCGGCGCCATTTCGGCGAACATCAGCAGACCGTAGGCATCCACAGAAGCTTCAGCCAAAAGAGCGCCCTGTGCATCGGTCAGACGTGCTTTCAGCTCGCGGCCGAGCGGTGCCTGCACCTGGATATTCCAGCGCTGGGCGGCCGCCTTGTCATCAAATTGGAGGCTGTACCAGGTGCTTGCGTCGCTTTCAAAAGCTGTAAATGGCCGACCCAGCCTGACCTCGATGGCCCGTTCACGGCTATTCCTGGGTTTTTTGTCGCTGCTCGGGTACAGCCAGGTGCCCTCGCGGATCATGAGACGGTAAGCGCCCGGTGCATCAGCGGGACCCGCGCCGGCTTCCGCTACCGTGCTCTCGGGTCGGCCGTGGTCTCCGAATGACAGGCCGTCGGCCGGTGGCCGAAAGGGCGCGCCGCCGGCAGCTTCGGACCCGCCGCCCGCGTAGGCGATGCCGATCAGGTACTCACCGGGTTCGAACATCAGGTCTTTGTGTATCGAGGGTGTCAGACCGTCGCGTGTACCCATCTTCACCAGCCGCCGGGTGGAAGCCACATCGGTACCGTTGTCGGCATACTCGACCCGCACGATCTCGGCGATGGTCAGTGCGCCGGGGATTCCGTGCAATTCAAAAGTCCACAGCTTGCGCGCGTCATCGTCGGATACGGTCCACATGAACCCGTCCTGGTCGCCTTTGACCATCGCACCGTAGAGGGTGACCTCGCCGGCAACCGCGTTGGCCTCAGCCGGCGTGTTATTGGGCTCGGATTCGTAAAAGCCAGGTTCAGCATAAACGCAGCGGACCGTGAGCATCAATACCAGTAAGGTGGACAATCTTCGGGTTAAAGTTGAATTTTTACTCATCTCAGCTTTTCCGAATAAACAGGAGAGGAAAGTGGGCAACGCAAGATTATTGCTACGGCTTTTTCCGAAGAATAGCACAAGCCTGGACCTTCAGCAGTCGTGCGCTTGACATGACGCAACGGCGACGGTCAGCCGGATAAGCGTCTCAAAAAGTCATATCAAGCCGCGTAAAAGGCGTTTTGTCCAGCCGCAGAAGTTATTTATCCCAAGCGTGCAATCACCATCGACGTCGTCGTTCTGTCTACACTTTCGCCGCAGAAATTTCGGAGGCCAATTAGCCAATGCTGGACTGCGGGCCGGCAACGCTGCCGAGACCAAACATCACGCCGATAATCATGTTGATGACAATCACGGTCACCAGCGAAACCACGAAGTGGACCACGCGCTTGTCGTCCGCCACGTGCAGGGCCATGGGCGTGATCCGGTACAGGAAAACCAGTGTCAGTATGCCGCCGGCCAGCGTAACCAAAAAGCCAATGTAGGGGATCAGGGCACCAATCGGCCCGGCCACCCAAGCGGGAATCATCGCCAGCGAAACGGCTGCAAACGCGCGGGAAAAATTGGGCGTGCCCTTGAACACGCCGGCCAGGTAATTGAATACCAGCACGACAATGAAGAAACCGATTGCGCCCATTACAAGGCCGGAAATCAGGGCCATCAACCAGTTGCTGCCATATAGGTACATGGCGTAGCCGCCGGTAAGCCGGGACAATATATGGGTCAGCAGTACACTGGCCAGGAATAACGGTCCGGTCAGCACCAGCGCGGTCTGCTGCCAATCGGGACAATTTTCAAGGTAGGTTTTCCAGGTGTTCTCGTGGTCGAGAAGACCACCCTTGACCAAGACCAGTGTTTTTGTGTAATCGAATTGCATGCTTTTCTCCCCAGTGAATGAGCAATGAAAAAACGGCAAACCACGAACACGGACTAACACGCATTGCTGAAAACTCAAACCCGCCTGAATACAGGCTTGGGAATCCAACAGGTTCAGATGCCGCAACGGCATAAAAGCGTTGTAATGAGCAAAAGACCCTGGTGAATTGTCAACCGGAACACCGCTCATCCTGAACGCCTTGGGTACAGAAGAGCGGAAATTTCTGTTCTTCTGTCAAGCCGGGCAGCACCCATAGAGTATAGTCGAGAAATTGCCGTTTCCCAATGTGTGAATGTCCACCGGTTCCGGATCGTCAGAGTCAGGTTTCTCCGTGAGTCACCGTGCCGGCGCCGGCATGGCGCCCACGACAAGCGGCGAACCACGCGCGCCGTCACCCCTGCCCGGTTGTCAGTCGCGGAAATATTGCTCCAGTGTCGAGAGCAGCAAATGGTAGGCCCCGGTATCCGGATGCAGCCAGTCGAAGTGTCCGGCACCTTCGGCCATGACCGGGGTCGCACCCGGCAGGTGCGCCTGCCCGGCGGGGACGATGTTATCCATATCTCCGTGCAGCAATAGGGTTGTTGCGTGAGTGGGTTTGCCGGCGGGATTGGCGGCGTCGTAGGCGTCCGGGTTGGCCGCGTAATCCCCACCCATGAAACCGCTGGTCGCGGTCTGGCAGTCGTTCGTACCACGCGAGTACTCGATGATATCGGTAATGGCCGCCAGGCCGATGACAGCCTGCACGCTTGCATTTCCGGACGCTGCCAGCAAGGCCAGGTGACCCCCGGCGGAATGACCCATGACGACCTTGTGGTCCAGGTCCAGCGGGTAATCCTTCAGCGTGGACGCAAACGCAAGTCCCTGCCTGATGTCAGCAAAACTGCCCGGCCAGCCACCGCCCGCGTCACCGGTGCGCCGGTACTCGAGCGACCAGACCGCATAACCCGCCTGCGCAAGGGCACCGCTGAGCGGAAAACTGTGCTGAATATCGTATTCGTTGAGCCAGCAACCGCCATGGATGAAGACGATCAGCGGCGCTTTCTGACCCGCCGTCAGCCTGTCAGGCAGCCACAGCAAGCCATACTGGAGAGCGGGATTGTCAGCGCCATACACCAGTTTTGCCTTGGCCTGGTTGAAACTCAAAGCCGTGACACTGCTGTAGCTGACATTGCTTTTCACGGTTTCCTCACTGGCTCCGCACAGGCTGGGAAAGGCTGATAATAGCAGCGTCAGGCACGCGCTCAAGCAGGCGAATTTGTTCATGATGGCAGCAGTATAGAGTGATTGGCGTGCCCAAGTGCCCTGTTGAGGCACAGCACAGGGCTATTACCTGACCTCACCTTGCGCTGGATCACCCTTTACACCTGCCTCACCCGATGTCAGCCAGGCCACGAACAGCTTGTAACCAAGCGCGAGAATCACTGCACCCAGGAATAGACCGACGATGCCGGAATGGATCATTCCACCGATTGCACCCAACAGTATGACCAGCATTGGCGCTTCGACGCCACGGCCCAGCAGCAGGGGCTTGAGTGCGGCGTCACTAAAGGAAACCAGCAAACTCCAGATCGTGAACACGATTGCGGTGGCGGTGCTGTCGCCGGTGGAAAACACGTAAATGATTGCAGGCAGTAATACCAGCAACGGGGGCAATTGCGCGATCGCCAGAATCAGTATGAAAAGCGCCCAGACGCCAGCAGCAGGCACGCCAGCGGCCAACATGCCCACACCGCCCAAGATAGCCTGGATAAAGGCAATGCCGAGAACGCCCACGGTAATTGAGCGAATGGTGGCCGCGGTCAAGTCCAGCAGCTCATCACCCCTTTCACCGGCCAGCCTTCTGAAAAGCCTGTTGATCGCAGCGATGACGGTGGTGTCATTGGCCAATAAGGCCGCGGCGATGATGGTCGCTGCAATCAGTTGCAGGATAGACAGCCCGATGCCGGCTACGCCGGCAACAACGCGCGTCGCGACACTGACTACCTGGTCGTTGTTCTTTTTCAGGAACGCTCCAAGGTTATTGGATGCCGAATCCCAGACAAGATATACCTCGTCACCGACCAATGGCCATTCCCTGACCGACTCGTTGGGGGGTGGGATATGGAACTGTCCGGAACCGAGAGTAGTTTTCAAATCGCGCCCGCTTTCGATCACCGACCCGGCAAACAGCCAGGCCGGCACGATGAAAACGGTTAAACCGATCAGTGCAAAGATCAGGACCGCCAGCTTTTGGCGTTCCCCAACCGCCGCACGCAACCTGAGGAAAGGTCTGTACATTGCGACCGCAATGATGACTCCCCAAATCAGGAATGAAATAAAAGGCGTCACGATTTGCAGGCACCAGGCGACGAGAGCGAAAAACAGCAACAGGTGGATGGCGACCTCTACTGTGACTCGAACAATGCTTTGGTCGTTGTTTGGCAGCATGGTTGTTTCCTCGTTCGGGAATTGCAGAATACTGAATTGTTCCTTTTAATCGGGGCAGACCGGTTCACGGTTCCGCCGCGGTCATATTAACGCGCTGCGGAAAAAATACCAGTTGCGCCAGGCGAACCTGCCACATGACCCCGCAGCACCTGAATCCTGCAAGCCGATGATTGTGTCCATCGATTGTTTTATTCATCCTGTACCCGGAAAAAATACGGGTTTTATTCTCTGGGGTTTTTAGTCACAATAGACGGGAACAAGCTACGCACTTACTGCCAGGCGGATGCTTGCCAAACTCATTGAGAGGCATTGAACATGAAACCGCATCGCGACAGGACCGGACGATATTTCTTGCTCATCACGCTACCGGCGCTCGTGACACTGATCCTGTTGAGTTCACCGCTTGTGCCACCTGCAGTCGCTACTGAAACTCCGAGCACGGCAGAACTGTTGACGCAGGCGGGCGAAATGGATTCGTCCACGCCAGCGGCGCCGCAAACGGAAACCACAACGGCAACCATAACGGCAGTACCTACGCCAGCGGCAACGACAACGGCCACGGACAGCGACGCCTTTGACGCCGCACAACTAGAACAACTGGTGGCGCCGATCGCGCTGTATCCCGACGCCCTGCTGATGCAGATCCTGATGGCAGCAACCTACCCGCTCGAAATCGTCGAGGCGGACCGCTGGATCAGTGGTCAACCGGACCTCAAGGGTGACGCGCTCAACCAGGCCCTGCTGGAACAGGACTGGGATCCCAGTGTCGAGTCATTGACCACCCTGCCCAGCGTGCTCAAACAGATGAGTGAGAACCTGGACTGGACGCAGGACCTGGGCGATTCGTTCCTGGCGCAGGAGGACGATCTGCTCGATACCGTGCAGCGCATGCGCGGCAAGGCCTACGAGGCCGGCAACCTCGATACGACAGAGCAACAGACGGTCACGCAACAGGCCGACAAGATCATCGTCATCGAGTCGGCCTCACCTGAAGTGGTCTATGTACCCACTTACTCACCGACCGTCGTCTATGGTCCCGCCTGGGGTTATCCGAGCTATTATTACCCGAGCTATTATTACCCGCCTGCGCCCGGGTACGGCTTACTCGCCTTCGGCACCGGCGTTGCCGTCGGCGCGGCGCTCTGGGGTGGCTGCAACTGGGGTTGGGGTAACAACGATGTCAACATCGATATCGACCGGAATACCGAATTCAACCGCAACACCAACAACAATTTCGAAGGTGGCAGGGGTGAAGGCGGCAGGGGTGAAGGCGGCAAGGGCAGTTGGCAGCACGACAGCAGCCACCGCAAGGGTGTCAATTACAACAATTCCAGCGTCGCGCAAAAGCACGGTGCAAGCTCGGGCTCCAGCCGGGTCACCAAGAGCCAGGCCCGTGGCCATTCGTCGGCAACAGCCTCGAACCGCGCAGGCACGGGGGCGCAGGCAGGCAACCGCGGCAGCGCATCCTCGAAACCCACTGCGTCGACCGCCAATCGCGGCACCGGCGGTAGTCCGGCCGCACGTAGCCCATCGACGGCCAATCGCGGCACCGGCGGCAGTTCAGCTGCACGTAGCCCGTCGACGGCCAGTCGCAGCACCGGCAGCAGCTCAGCCCTCAGTGGTTCACGCAGCCCGTCAACCGACCGGATGTCCAGTTCCCGTGGTGCCTCGAGCCGGGGAGCAACTTCCTACGGTGGTTCCAGGGGCGGAGCGAGTCGTGGCGGCGGCGGACGCCGGCGTTAGTTCGAGGAGAATGAAATGAATATACAAATCAGGCAAAACTACGTTTTTCTGTTGGTCCTGTGCAGCATGGTCATGCTATCTGCCTGCAAACCGCAGCCATCCCAGCTTGTCTTTGCTACCCCCGAAGCCGCCATCCAGGCCGTGTCTGAGCTGATCGGTCAATCCGACGGACAGCGCATCGAGCAGATGTTCGGCCCCGGCAGCATTGATATGTTCCAGTCCGGCGATGCCGAAACCGACAAGGAAGACTTCCAACGGGTCAAGATGCTGATCGCGGAGCGGGTGGTCTTCGAGGATTTTGACGAAAATACGAAAATTGCATTTTTCGGTGAACAAGCCTGGCCGTGGCCGATTCCGCTGGTGAAAGAGGGCGATGGCTGGCGTTTCGACACGGCTGAAGGCCGCGAGGAGTTGTTGAACCGGCGGATAGGCCGTAACGAACTGTCGACCCTGACCACCCTGCACGAAATCGTGGAGGCCCAGCGGGAGTACCGGAGCGTAGCGCGGGATGGCAAGCCGCGCGCGTATGCTCAAAGGTTTCGCAGTACCGCGGGTAACCAGGACGGCCTGTATTGGCCCACGGAAGACGGGGCGGAGTTGAGTCCGCTGGGAGAGCAGTTGGCGGGATCAGAGGCCTGGGATGACTCGCCGCATCCGTTCCAAGGTTACTTCTACCGCATACTCACCCGGCGTGGCGCCGATGCGCCCGGTGGCGAAATGAACTTCCTGGATGAGAACGGCAATTTGACAGGTGGTTTCGGGGTGATCGCCTGGCCAGCCAAGTACGGAAATTCCGGCGTCATGACATTCATGCTCGGCCACCGCGGCCTGGTCTTTGAGAAAGACCTCGGCGCGGAGACCGAACAGACGGTTGCGGCAATCGACAGTTACAACCCCGATGGAAGCTGGGTGCCCACCGATGATTCACTGGCCGGTGCTGACGCTGAGGACGAACAGTGATGCACGGCAACGAGAACCCGTCACCTGAGATTTTTCGACTGCCCGACTGCGGTTGACACTTTACACCTGCCCCGTTGTTTCAGTTCCTGTAGAGGTCTTCGCGGCGGTCGCGGAAAAAACCCCAGGCACTGCGGTGGGTTTTCAGGAAATCCAGGTCGAAGCTGTGCACCAGCACGCCCTCCTCACCGGCGCCAAAAGCCGCGACGAGGTCACCGCGATGATCGGCGATGAAGGAATGCCCGTAGAAATTCTGCGGCGCGCCAAGCCCGTGTTCGATGCCGGTGCGGTTAGAGGCCACCACCGGCACCACGTTCGAAACCGCGTGACCCTGCATGGCGCGGCGCCACGGCGCGGCGGTGTCGAGCGCTGCGTCGTGCGGTTCGGAACCGATGGCGGTCGGGAACATCAGGATATCGGCGCCCAGCAGCATCATCTGCCGCGCGGTTTCCGGAAACCACTGGTCCCAGCAGATACCCACGCCGATCCTGCCATAGACCGTGTCCCACACCTTGAAGCCGCTGTTACCGGGCCGGAAATAATACTTTTCCTGGTAGCCGGGCCCATCGGGGATGTGGCTCTTGCGGTAGACGCCCATGATCCCGCCGAGATGGTCCAGCATGACCACGCTGTTGTAGGTGTGCTGGCCATCGCGTTCGAAAATGGAAACCGGGATGGCGGTCTTCAGCGCCTTGGCAACCGGCTGGAGTTTCACCACGCACGGGTGGGCTGCGGCCGGGTAAGCCGTATCGAACCAGCGTTCATCCTGGGTGGTGCAGAAGTAGATGCCCTGGAAAAGTTCAGACGGCAGGATGACCTGCGCGCCCTGCCGCGCAGCCTGTTCGATGAAGGCGATGGTCTTGTCGATATTCGCACCCATGTCATTGCCGTAGGCTGACTGGATGGCCGCAACGGTGATCATTCTTTTGCTGTTGGTCATGGCCCTGTTCATCAAGCCGGCTGTTGCTGGGTAATACAGTGGAAGGATCCGCCGCCGGTCAAAAGGTGGCTGGAGGCAACCCCGACCACGCGGCGATCCGCAAACAACCGCTGCAATGCCCGTACGGCTGCGTCGCCGTACTGTTGATGGTAAACCGGCACCACGACGGCCTCATTGCCGATGATGAAATTCATGTGCGAGGCCGGCAGCACCTCACCATCGGCGCCAAGGACCCTGCCGGGTGAAGGTATGCGGTGCACGTTCAGATGCAGCCCGCGCAATTCTTCCGCGAGCGTGTCATACAGCGGCGCGTTCGGGTCATCGGCGCCGCTCGCCGCCTGGCAGACGACCGTGTCCGGCGCAATAAAGCGCGCCAGGTTGTCGACGTGGCCGTCCGTGTGGTCATTCAGCAGACCATTTTCCAGCCATAGCACGCGCTTTGCGTGCAACGCTTCCTGCAGTTTCGTTTCCGCCAGCGTCTGCGACCAGCCGCGATTGCGGTTGGCGTTCAGCAGGCATTGCCGCGTGGTCAGGATGGTGCCCGCGCCGTCGTGTTCCAGCGCGCCGCCTTCGAGGACAAAATCGAAACGTGTGACCGGTGCACCCGCCGCCCGCGCCACAATATCGCCCACCGCATCGTCACCCGGCAGTACATATTTGCCGCCCCAGCCATTGTTGGCAAAACGCAGCGCACTGAGTTTGCCGGCGGCTTTGGTAAAGATGGGCCCGGTATCCCGCAACCAGATATCACCAAAGTCCGCGGCCACGACCTCGGCCTGTCCGGCCAGCGCGCGCGTTGCCGATGCCACGGCTTTAGCACCGCAGGCCAGCACCCTGATGACATCGCCGGCAGACAACTCCCCGACCATCGCCGCCACTTCGGCGCGTGCGCCTGCAAGGTCGTCTTTCCACAGACCGGGGTGCGACGGCCAGGCCGTCCAGAGCGCCGCGTGTCGGGTCCATTCAGCGGGTATGCAGACATCCTGGTGCGTGTCAGACATGGTTCGATCCTGGGCCTTGCAAGCGTATGATGACGAGGAGCAGGATTATAGGACGGCTTGTATTGGGAGACCAGCGGCAACGACTGACCGGCATGCCAATTTACCGTGCCGCTTGAGCGGCACATTTCGATTAGGTACCATGCCCCCCGATTCCCGGAAAAACACCGGCGACAGGGTCTTTAAGCAGCAGCAAACCACTGCATTGTGACGCATTGCGTAAATTGGCAGGAAACACGTGAAAACTATTGGGACACTCATTTTACTTGCGCTGACGCTTTGGTCCGCACCGCTATTTGCCGAATACTGCAAGGTCGATGCCGAGGACAACAAGACCTCGTGCATCTACAAGATCGACCGCATACCGAAGAACACGCAGATCGTCATTTCATACACGCAACAGGGCTGGTCGATGCTGATCGTGGTTTTCCGCAAGGAATTCGCACTCATCGAGGGCGATTCGATCGTCACGACCAAGGATGGCCAGGAGTACCCGATCAAACATGTATCCACGCGCCGTGACATGACCCAGGGCATGATGATGGAGGCGGCGCTCTACCTGATCGAGGAAGAAGCGCTGAAAGGCCTCGCGCAAGCCGGCGGCAAGGTCCGTTTCATGCTCGCCAATACGGTTGAGAAAGAGCCCGTTGAAGTCGAAGTCGCCGCCAGCCAGTTTGAAGCCATCGACGCCTACATCGCCGAGACCAAAACGGTGCTGGGAGCCCTGTTCGAGAAGCAGTGACGGACCGCGCATGCGGCGCCGTCTTGATAACTGGAGTGAAGGCCCCGACAATAAAGGGGACGGGGCAGATTAATTGCAATTAATCTCCGTCCCCTTTATTCACGGCCAGTGGCACAAACCGCCTCGAAAATTCGCGGCAGCCCATAACACGTTGTGTGATGATACGAACAGCGTGAAGCACTTCGGTAACGGCAGCGGCTGATTGGAAAACAAACAGGTAAAACCGGAAAACAGCAATACCGGGAATCAGCAAATGCCGCGTATGGCGGCCGCCCTGGTACCCCGCGAACTGACCAGTTGGAGCCTGACCTCCGTGGCCCTGGGCGCGCTTGAGGGCGGATTGCTGGGCGTCATCGTCAAGAACCAGTTTGCCGGCGTCGCCTCACCGATGGTGGTCAACATCGCCGTCGCCGCAGTCGCCGCGGCGCCGTCATTCACCAACCTTGCCAGTTTCATGTTTGCGGCCATGGCTGAAGGACGCGACAAACTCGCCCTGCTCAGCAAGCTGATGCTGATGATGGGTTTGTGCCTCGTGCTGATGGCGCTGCCGGGTCGAACGTCGTTGGGCCTGGCGATTTTTTGCCTGACGGCGATACTCGCCCGCACCGCCTGGTCCGGCATCCTGATCGTACGTGCGGCCGTCTGGCGGGCCAACTACAGCCGCGAATGGCGCGCGCGGGTCACGGCCCGTATCGTGCAACTCTCCTCGTTGCTGGTGGGCGCTTACTCGGCCCTGATCGGACTGTTGCTGGACTGGCGTCCGGACGCGTTCAGACCGGCCTTCATCCTCGGCGCCGCCTGTGCGTTTGCCGCCGCCTGGGGCAACCGTAAATCCCACTTCCGCAGACAACGCCAGTTGATCGCCGCCGAACTGGCCGAGCAGACCCTGCAGGGGCGGCGTCTGAACCTGTCGGTGCTGACCTCGGTATTGCGCCGGGATACCGGCTTCAGGCATTACATGATGGCCATGATGGTGCTTGGCAGCGGCAACCTGATGTTGCTGCCGCTGGCCGTGATATTGCTCAACGAACACCTGCACCTGAACCAGTTGCAGCAGGTCACCGTAACCTCGTCCCTGCCCCTGCTGGTGCTGTGCTTTTCCATCCCCTTCTGGGCGAGAATGCTGGACCGGCGCCACATATTCACCTATCGCGCCATCCACAGCTGGTTTTTTGTGGTGGCTTCCGCGTTCTTTGCGATGGCGATCATCATGCAGAGAACGGAACTGCTGTGGCCCGCCGCGGTGCTTCTCGGCAGTGCCTATGCGGGCGGCAACCTCGGCTGGAACCTTGGCCACAATGATTTCAGCAACGATGGCAACGCCTCGCAGTACATGGCCATCCATGTCATGCTGACCGGCCTGAGAGGCCTGGTCATGCCGCTGATCGGTGTGGGTTTATACGGGATACTGTCCGCCTGGCGGCCCGCAAGCGGCGCCTGGGCCATGCTGCTGCCTGTGTCCCTGTCCTTTTCAGGCGCGGTGATTTTCGTGGTGTTGCATCTGCAAATGATGCGCCGCAAAGATGCAAATCAGGGGTAATGACGGATGCAATATCAAGAAAATCGTTACCGCTCGGCGGACGGACTGGAACTCTACTACCGCGACTATGGCAGTGGCGCGAAAACCATCGTCTGTCTGCCGGGGCTTTCGCGTAACAGCAAGGACTTTCATGACCTGGCCCTGCACCTTGCATCCAGGTACCGGGTCATCTGTCCGGACCTGAGGGGCCGTGGCCGCTCCCAACATGATCCGCATGGCAGGAATTACAACATCGTCACCTACACGCAGGACGTGCGGCGGTTGCTGGATGTTGCGAAACTGGAAAAGCCCATCCTCATCGGCACCTCGCTGGGTGGATTTATTGCCATGACCATGGCCAGCCTGGTCCCGGCACGGTTACGCGCCATTGTCCTGAACGACGCCGGCCCGGAGATCGACCCGACCGGGGTCAAACGTATCCTGGCTTACGCCAGCGCACAGAAACCTGTCAGCAACTGGCAGGACGCCGCCGCGCAGCTGAAGGCGAATTTCGGCGCCGCCCTGCCCGGTGTGCCGGAGAGGTTCTGGGCCGAACACGCCCGCTTGTCGTACGTCGAAAATGAGGACGGGGTTCCGGTCGCGGCTGTCGACCCGAAGATATACACCTCTCTCAAGTCTCCTGACAGGGTGGGCAGGATCCTGAAGTTTCTCAATTCTGTCGGGCTGGTCAAAAAGATCCGAGGCATCCCGGTAGACGCCTGGGAATCATTCCGCGCCGTCACCATGCCCTGCCTGGTGCTGCGCGGCGCACTGTCCGACATCCTTGCGGAAGCGACCGTGGAGCGCATGCGGGCCATCAAGCCGGACCTGGTCGTGGTGACGATCCCGAACCGGGGGCACGCGCCGCTGCTGGATGAAACCGAATCGCTGGCGGCCATCGATAGTTTTCTGGAAAGCCTTGTGAGCCAGGGTAAGCCCGGCTGATACCGGGTTCCGCCCCGCTGGCGTTTTTCGGCCTACTTCCACATCACGTTGACGCCCGCTTTGATGGCTGCCTCGAGCAGTTCGACCAGCGGCAGGGCGCGGTGCGCCATGCTCACCACCGGCTCATCCTCATCCTCGTCGGGGTCAGCGACGGGCGGTAAAGTCTTGACAACCTCCAGCCCGGCTTTGAGACGGGCGAGGGCTGCAGGCACATCGGCAGCCAGAATCGCCCCGGGCACATTCGGGCTGTGCCCCATCATTTTAAGCAAGGCCAACGCGACATCGCCAAACATCGTGATGTCGGCATAGTTTTTGGTGGTAAACGTTACAATCATCTTACTGAACCCTCCTGCAGTGCGAACGGGCGTATCCGCCCCGACACATTCAGCTGCCCGCATTCAACCACCCGCATAACTGTCCGCATGCAACTGCCTGCAGTCAATGGCTGCGACGATACAACCACTACGATACAACGTGACGCACGCGTTGCCCCAGCAGTTTTTGCCAGCGGCACTATACTGTATTGCAGACAACCCGATTTGAGGAAGTGGAATATCATGAACACAGGTTTTTTGATCCGTCTCGGCTTGATGCTCGGTCTTGCAAGCCTGTTATTGTCCTGTGATGAACGCGCCGCGGAAGCACCGGCGGCCCAGCCTCATTCAACACCCTTGGCAACACCCGCGGCGACACCCCCGGCAGCACCGGCGGCAGCCACGCAGGCTGAAGTCGTCGCGCGCGCCGGTGCGCCGTTGTTCGAAGGCATGGGCAACCACGCACATCCCATCACCACCAGTGATGAATGGGCGCAAAAATATTTCAACCAGGGACTGGTCATCGATTTTGCCTTCAACCACGCCGAGTCGGTGCGCTCGTTCAAGGCTGCGCAAACCCTCGACCCGGATTGTGCCATGTGCTTCTGGGGCGAGGCGCTCGCGCTGGGACCGAACATCAACGTCACCAGCAACGGCAAGGCCGTGATGTCCGAGGAGGCCCAACTGCAGGCGCATGCCGCCATCGGGCGCGCGCTGGCCCTGAAGGACAAGGTCAGCGCGCAGGAAGCCGATTACATCGACGCGCTGGCCCTGCGTTATGGCGGCGACCCCGCGGCCCCGCGGGAACCGCAGGACCTGGCCTATGCCGATGCGATGCGCGCGCTGCAGCAGAAATACCCGGATGACGACGACGCCGCAACGCTGTTCGCCGAGGCCCTGATGACGACCATGCCATGGGATTACTGGCTCGACCCGGAAAACCCCAAGCCGCAGACGGTGGAAGTCATCGACGCGCTGGAAAAGGTGCTGGCGCGCTCACCGCAGCATCCGCTGGCGCTGCACCTTTACATCCACGCGGTGGAAGCGAGTTCCAACCCGGGCCGGGCTGAAGCCGCCGCCGACACGCTGGCCAACCTGGTGCCCGGCGCCGGTCACCTGGTGCACATGCCGTCCCACTTGTACTTTC
>JBFZEL010000291.1:0-5188 GCA_041306925.1 Lysobacterales bacterium | reverse complement strand
AGCCTTTTGCGGGCATCTCGAAGTCGGCCTGCCAGACCCGGCCACCCTCCTCCGCGCCCAGCCTGACCAGGTCGGCGATGGTCTTCAGTTGCACCGGGTCGATGACCGCGCCGATGTCGATACTTTTATCGAGCGGGTCGCCGATGACCAGCTTGGACATACGCAGCTTGATCTTTTCAATCAGCACGTCGGCCACCGACTCCTGCACCAGCAGACGCGAACCGGCGCAGCATACCTGGCCCTGGTTGAACCAGATGGCGTCCACCAGGCCTTCGACGGCGCTGTCGAGATCGGCGTCCTCGTAGACGATGAACGGTGATTTTCCACCCAGTTCCAGCGTCAGCTTTTTACCGGTGCCGGCGGTGGCCCGGCGCAGGATGCGGCCGACCTCCGTCGAGCCGGTAAAGGCGATCTTTTTGACGTCCTTGTGTTCGACCAGCGCCGCGCCGGCCTTGCCGTCACCCAGCAGCAGGTTGAACACACCGTCTGGCAGACCCACCTCGTCACAGATCTGCGCCAGCAGCACCGCTGTCGATGAGGTGTATTCCGCCGGTTTCAGCACCACGGTATTGCCCATGGCCAGCGCCGGCGCGATCTTCCAGGCCGCCATCAGCAACGGGAAATTCCACGGGATGATCTGGCCGACCACGCCCAGCGGTTGAAAACCGGGCATTTCGCGTTCCATCACCTGGGCCCAGCCGGCGTGATAGTAGAAATGCCGCGCCACCAGCGGGATATCGATGTCCCGGGATTCGCGGATCGGCTTGCCGTTATCGAGGCTTTCGAGCACCGCCAGCAGGCGGCTGTGTTTCTGCACCTGGCGCGCAATGGCGTACAGATAGCGGGCCCGTTCATGGCCGCTGCGTGCGGCCCACGCGGGTGCTGCGGCTGCCGCTGCGGCCACGGCCCGGTTGGCATCGTCCACGTTGCCATCCGCCACTTTCGCGAGTTCTTCATTACACGCCGGGTTGCTGGTTTTGAAATACCGGCCGCTGGCCGGTTCCTGCCATTCCCCGTTGATGTAATGCAGCAGCGTATGGTGACGCCCTGCGTACCACAGCTCCGCAACTTCCTTGTCTTCTGGCGCCTGGCCGTAATCCATGTGGATGAAAATGTCTTGAATGCTCATGTTGAATCCTGTTTTCCTGTCAGCTCATCGGGTGACGGTGCTGGGCCGAGTAACTGCCGGTCAGACGGTGTTCCAGTTGCCGCTCGACGTCGCCCAGCAGGCTGCTGGCGCCAAACCTGAACAGCTTCGGATCGAGCCAGTCGTTGCCCAGTTCCTCCTTGATCAGGATCAGGTAGGCGATGGCGTCCTTGGCCTTGCCGATGCCCCCGGCGGGTTTGTAACCGACCTTGTAACCGGTCAGGCGATGGTACTCGCGGATCGCACGCACCATCACCAGGCTGAACGGCAAGGTGGCGTTGACGCTTTCCTTGCCGGTGCTGGTCTTGATGAAATCGGCGCCCGCCATCATGCAAACCCAGCTGGCTTTGGCGACGTTGGTCAGGGTGGCCAGTTCACCGGTGGCGAGGATGGTCTTGAGGTGGGCGTCGCCGCAGGCTTCACGATAGGCCTTGACCTCGTCGTAGAGGCCTTTCCAGTCACCGGTCAGCACCTTGGCGCGGCTGATGACGATATCGATCTCGGCGGCCCCTGCTTCCACCGACGCCTTGACCTGCGCCAGTTTCAGCGGCAGGGGTATCTGGCCGGCGGGGAAACCGGTCGAAACCGCCGCCACCGGGATGCCCGAACCTTCGAGTTCCCTGAGCGCGGTTTCGATCAGGTTGTGGTAAACGCAGACAGCGCCTGTGTGGATTTGCATGTCCGCCAGACCCAGACCCTTGAGGATGTCCTTGCGCACGGGTTGACGGGCTTTCTGGCACAGGCGTTTGACCTTGCCCGGCGTATCGTCGCCGGCCAGCGTGGTCAGGTCCATGCAGGTGATCACCTTCAGCAGCCAGGCGGCCTGGTGATCCTTCTTGACCGAACGGCGCCTGGCGATGGTCGCGGCACGGCGTTCGACGGCGCTGCGGTTGATGCGCAGGCCGTTGAACAGCTCCGGCCGGTACGCCATGCCCGGATTCCGCTCGAGGCCGTGGTCCGTGACGTGCGTCACGTGTCTTAAAGTCGATACATTTGTCACTGTCAGGCTCCCGCGCAGGCACTCACAATTGTTTAGTATAAACCGTGTAAAGCCCCGTTGGGCGCCAAAACTGCAATGCGCAGCCAGCTCTGGCGCACCGGTCAAGCCATTGCCCCGCAAACCAGTGCCGGGATTTTCCAAAGCGTCGCCGGTTTATGGCAAAATGCGCGCTGCTTCAAACATCCTCTGGCAAATATCAATGAGCAATTTTTTTCGCGCGGGTTCGCTGGTTTTCACCCTTGCATTACTGCTGGACCAGACCCCGCTGCGGGCGGAGGAAGAATCCTTCGACGACCTGTACGAGACCGACGCCCTCGAGCATGTCCAGGTGACCGCGACACGCGTCCAAAAACGTGACATTGACGTTGCCGCCGCTGTCACCGCCATCGACACAGAAACGATATTGAAGTTCGCCCCCGATGTGATCGCCGAGATGCTCAGGGCTCAACCCGGCACGTTTTTCCAGCAGACCACGCCCGGTCAGGGGGTGCCGATCATACGTGGGCTCAAGGGTTCACAGATCCTGCACATGGTTGACGGCATGCGTTTGAACAACGCCCTGTTCCGCAGCGCGCCCAACCAGTACCTCGGCCTGGTGGACGCCTTCGCAATCGCGCGCATGGAGGTTGTCCGCGGCGCCCAGGGCACACTCTACGGGGCGGACGCGATGGGCGGCGTGGTCAACATGCTGACACCGGAACCCGATTTTGACGGCACACGCTGGCAACAGGACAGCAGGCTTTACGGAAGTTATGACAGCATCGATGACGGCTGGGTGTTCAACGCCCGCACGCAGGGCGGCCAACAGGGCTGGGGGGTTACCGGCGGCGCAAGCTACCAGGATCACAGCTCACGCACATCCGGCAGTGGCGAAACGCTGGTGCCATCGTATTTCACCTCAAAGGCGGCCGATCTGAAGTTTGTAATGGATGCCGGCGAGCGCTCCAGCCTGATGCTGGCCGCGCAGGTCATGGAACAGCCGGATACGCCGCGCTACGATGAAATGACGCCCGGTTACGGCGAGCAGGAACCCGCTTCCGAACAGTCGTTTTTCAAACCCAACCGGCGCAGTTTCCTGCACGCACGTTACCGCTACGACGGTGAGGGTGAGTGGTTTGACCAGGTTGAAACGCATTTGGCGCGGCAAGTGATCACCGATGACCACCTGTCCCAGGACTACGGCAGTGCGGAAATAGTCACCGAACACAACCGCAGCACGCTGGACGGCTTGACCCTGCAGGTGAATTCAAATTTTCGCACGGGCCCCGCGCTGGTGTGGGGCGCCGAATACTATACCGACGCGATTGACAGCACCCGCTTCACGCAGAGCGACGGTTCCGACGTGCAAACCGCGGTGCCCGGCCGTTTTCCGGACGCCTCAAGCATGGACAGCGCGGCGTTCTACCTGTCAGGCGAATGGATCGCTACGGACCGGTTCAGCCTCGACGCGGGCCTGCGCTACAGCTGGTTCGACCTGCGTCTGCCAGCCACAGGGAATCACCCGGTCGTGCGCCTGGAACCCTCCCACCTGACCGGTGACATGCACGCGGTGTACACCCTGAAGACCGGTCTCAAACTGGTGGGCAACATCGGGCACGGTTTCCGCCCGCCCAATATTTTTGACCTGTCGGCGCTGGGTCCCCGCCCCGGCAACCGCTTCAACATTGCCAACACGGACCTCGGCCCCGAGACCGTCTGGAGCTATGACCTGGGAATCAAGGCGGAGACCGGTTCGCTCGAACTGGAAGTGTTCGCCTTCTACCTCGATTATGCCGACAAGATCACCTCCGTCTTAACCGGCGACGTGACCGCGGACGGCCGCCTGGTGATACGCAGTGAAAACCTCAACCAGGTTGACATTTACGGCCTCGAGGCCGGTCTTAACTGGGCCGTTACGGCAGATCTGCGACTGTTCGCGGTCGCCAACTACACTTACGGTGAAGAACATGATGACATGGGTTCGGATTTTCCGGCCGACCGTATCCCGCCGTTCAGCGGGCAGTTAGGCCTGGAGTACTTCTTCAGTGAAAACTGGCGTTTCGAACCGTACCTGTTGTTCGCCGGAGAGCAGGACCGCCTGAGTCCCCGCGATGCGGGAGACCCGCGCATCAACCCGCTGGGCACGGCCGGCTGGGGAACGCTGAACCTGCTGCTGGACTGGCAGGCGACCGCCACGCTGCAACTGGGTCTGCGACTGGAAAACCTCATGGACAAGGCCTATCGGGAACACGCATCGGGGATCGACGCGCCGGGCCGCAATATCGGTTTGTGGGTGAACTACCGGTTCTGATCTGCCGATGAACAGCAAACACGCCGACAAGCCCCTGCCAGCCTTCGACCTGCAAGGCCACCGCGGCGCCCGCGGTCTGCTGCCGGAAAACACCATCCCGGCATTTCTGCATGCCTTCGACCTCGGTGTGAGCACGCTGGAAATGGATAGCGTCATCAACGCCGAGGGCCACGTCGTGGTCTCGCATGAACCATGGATGTCCGCGACGATCTGTTCACACCCGGATGGTTCGGCGGTCACTGCGAACGAGCAGCGGGATCTGCGGATTTACGCGATGACAGACAGACAGCTGGCCACCTGGGACTGCGGCAGACGCGGTCACCCGGACTTTCCACGGCAGCGGCCCATGCCGGTGGCAAAACCCCTGCTGAGCGATGTTTTCCTGGCCGTGGCGGCGCATGCCAAAGCCACCGCAAGCCGTGGCCGCCGCGAGCCCGTGCGTTATAACATCGAAATCAAGTCCCGGCCCGAACACGACGGCATTTTTCACCCCGCAGTCAGCGAGTTTGCCAATATCCTGTACCGGCTTGTGCATGCTTTCGGTTTGACCGGGCGGACCACCATCCAGTCGTTCGACCCGCGTGCGCTGGAGGCCGTGCACGCCATCGACCGGCAGATTTCCACCTCGCTGCTGGTCGCCAACCAGGATGGCATTGAGGCCAACCTCGCCCGGCTCAGCTTCACCCCGGCGATCTACAGCCCGGCTTACAGCCTGCTCGACCGGCGCCCGGTCGAGACCGCGCACGTGCTC
>JBFZEL010000290.1:0-6616 GCA_041306925.1 Lysobacterales bacterium | reverse complement strand
AAGTCCCGATGCCCTCTCGACGTGAACTCGCAAACGCCATCCGTGTCCTCTCGATGGATGCAATTCAACAAGCCAATTCGGGCCATCCCGGCGCACCCATGGGCATGGCCGATATTGCTGAAGTGCTGTGGAATGATTTCATGAAGCACAGCCCGGCTAATCCGGACTGGTGGGACCGTGACCGGTTCGTGCTTTCCAATGGCCACGCTTCCATGCTCTTGTATTCGGTATTGCATCTGACCGGTTATGACCTGCCGATAGCGGAACTGCGCAATTTCCGCCAGTTGCACTCAAAGACCGCGGGGCACCCGGAATACGCTGAGACACCGGGCGTTGAGACCACCACCGGTCCGCTGGGACAGGGTGTAGCCAATGCGGTCGGCATGGCCCTGGCGGAAAAGGTACTGGCCAGGCGCTTTAACCGCGATGGCCACAGGATCGTGGATCACCATACCTGGGTTTTCCTTGGCGATGGCTGCCTGATGGAAGGCATTTCCCATGAAGTTTGCTCGTTGGCGGGGACCCTGGGGCTTGGCAAACTCATCGCTTTCTGGGACAACAATGGAATTTCGATCGACGGCGAGGTGCGGGGCTGGTTTACCGATGACACGCCCGCGCGTTTCGAATCTTATGGCTGGCAGGTGATCCGCGACGTCAACGGTCACGATCAGGTCGAAATCAAACAGGCGGTGGAAACCGCCCGTGCGGAAACCGTCCGTCCTACCCTGATATGCTGCAAAACATTGATTGGATTTGGTGCGCCCAATAAACAGGGGACCTCCGCCACGCATGGTTCGCCGCTAGGCGCCGGGGAAGTCGCCGCGGCCCGGCAAGTGCTTGCATGGAATTATCCGCCCTTTGAGATACCGGAAAATATCTATGCGGGCTGGGACGCGAAAACCCGCGGCTCCGAAGCCAAGGCCGCCTGGGACCGGCTGTTTGCCTCCTACCAGGCAACATATCCCGAGCTGGCTGCCGAGTATAGCCGCAGAATGTCAGGCGATCTGCCTGATAACTGGCAGGTGAGGACAGATCAGATCATAGCAAGACTACAGGAGGCCGGGCCGACGGTTGCCACGCGCAAAGCTTCGCAGATGGCGCTGGATGCGTTCGGTCCAATGCTGCCCGAGTTGATCGGCGGGTCCGCCGACCTGGCGCCATCAAACAATACGATCTGGAAACAGAGCGTGAATGTCCGCGATGACACCGCCGCTGGCAACTATATTTATTTTGGCGTGCGCGAATTCGGCATGACAGCCATTTGCAGTGGTTTAAGCCTCCACGGTGGCTTCATTCCCTACAATGCGACATTCCTGGTGTTCTCGGATTATGCGCGTAACGCGGTGCGGATGTCCGCGCTGATTCCGGCACATAACATCCATGTCTACACACACGATTCGATAGGGCTCGGCGAAGATGGCCCAACCCATCAACCGGTCGAACATGTTGCCAGTTTGCGCCTGATACCCAACCTCAGCGTGTGGAGACCCTGTGACGCGGTTGAATCAGTGGTCGCATGGAGATGTGCGATCGAAGAGAGCGCCGGTCCCAGCGCATTGATTTTCACGCGCCAGGACCTGCCGCACCAGCAGCGCGATGACGGGCAGGTAGCGGCTATCGAACGCGGTGGCTATGTCCTGCGGGAAGCGCCAGGCGCCTGCGATGCCATCATTATCGCAACCGGCTCCGAGGTGGCTCTGGCGATGGATGCAGCCAGCGAACTGGGCGAGCAGAATATCAATGTCCGCGTGGTCTCGATGCCCAATCCAGGCCGGTTCCTGGCACAGGAACCGGATTACCGCGAATCCGTCCTGCCTTCAGCTTGCAAGGCGAGGGTGGCGGTTGAAGCCGGCGTTGGGCACTATTGGTACCCATTTGTAGGTGACGCCGGCCGGATCATCGGCATGGACCGTTTTGGCGCGTCTGCACCAGCGTCAAAATTATTTGAATTTTATGGTTTTACAGTCAATAACGTCAGCAGGACAGTACGAGGTTTACTGCAATCTGACTAAACATCAATCAGGAGTAATAAAGAAATGGCAGTTAAAGTTGCAATCAACGGTTATGGACGTATCGGCCGCAACATCATGCGCGCCCTGTATGAGTCTGGCCGTACCAATGAGATCAGCATCGTCGCGATCAATGATCTGGGCGACGCGAACAGCAATGCCCATCTGACCCAATATGATACCGCGCACGGCAAGTTCCCCGGCACCGTCAGCGTCGATGGCGGTGACCTGCTCGTCAATGGCGACCGGATTAAAGTCTTTGCAGAAAGGGACCCGTCCAAACTGCCGTGGGCTGAACTGGGTGTCGATGTGGTCATGGAGTGCACCGGCTTATTCCGCAGCAACAAGACAGCCGGCGCTCACATCACAGCCGGTGCAAAGAAGGTCATTATTTCCGCCCCGGGCGAGAATGTCGATAACACCGTCGTTTACGGCGTTAACCACGACACCCTGAAATCCACGGACGTGATCATTTCCAATGCGTCCTGCACGACCAATTGCCTGGCGCCGCTGGCCAAGGTACTGCATGAAAGCATCGGCATCGAACATGGCCTGATGACCACCATCCATGCCTATACCAACGACCAGGTGCTGACGGATGTCTATCACAGCGACCTGCGCAGGGCACGCTCGGCCACGATGAGCCAGATTCCGACCAAGACCGGCGCCGCAGCGGCGGTTGGAATGGTTCTGCCGGAACTGAACGGCAAGCTGGATGGTTTTTCCATGCGCGTACCGACCATCAATGTATCGGTGGTGGACCTGTGTTTTACCGCCAGCAGGCCGACGACGGTTGCAGAGGTGAATGCAGCCGTCAAGGCAGCTTGCGAAGGCAGCATGAAAGGCATCATGGCTTACAACTCGGCACCGCTGGTTTCCATCGATTTCAACCACAATCCGCATTCCTCAATTTTTGACGCGACCCTGACCAAGGTCATGGAAGGCAAACTGGTCAAGGTGCTAAGCTGGTACGACAACGAATGGGGTTTCAGTAACCGTATGCTGGACACCGCATTGGTCCTGGTAAACGCCTGACGGAGATAAAGCACATGTCATTCCTGCGAATGGATGAACTCGACCTGGCCGGTAAACGCGTGATGATCCGCGAGGATTTCAACGTGCCACTCGATGCCGGCAGGGTGACATCGGACGCCCGGCTAAAAGCCGCCTTGCCGACCATTCAACTGGCGCTTGATGGTGGCGCAGCAGTGATCCTGCTGTCCCACCTTGGCAGACCGGTTGAAGGTAAGTACAACGAGGAGTTTTCACTGGCACCGGTGGCAGCGCACCTTTCGGGGTTGCTGCATAAACCTGTCCGGTTGCAGAAGAACTGGCTTGATGGCTTCGACATCAAGCCAGGTGAAGTCGTTTTGTGTGAGAACGTGCGTTTCAATCCGGGGGAAAAATCCAACGACGAAGCCCTGGCCAAGACCATGGCTTCCATGTGTGATGTTTTCGTCATGGATGCTTTTGGTACGGCCCACCGCGCCCAGGCAACAACCGAAGGCGTGATCCGGTTTGCCCCAATTGCTTGTGCAGGGCCCCTGCTCAGCCGTGAACTGTTCGCGCTCGACAAGGCATTGACCAACCCGGCGCGTCCCATGCTGGCTATCGTGGGGGGTTCGAAGGTTTCCACCAAGGTAACGGTGCTGGAAGCACTCATGTCGGTCGTTGATGAACTGATCGTCGGCGGCGGCATTGCCAATACCTTTATAGCAGCCAGTGGCTATGCCGTCGGCAAATCACTGTACGAACCTGACCTGCTCCACGAGGCGCAACGCCTGATCCGCATGGCGCATGACAAAGGCGGCGAGATTCCGATTCCCAAGGACGTGGTCGTGGCCACTGCGTTTTCACCGGACGCGAAAGCTCGTGTGCGCCCCGTCGGCGAGGTGCAGGCCAATGAAATGATCCTCGATATCGGCCCCCTGACTGCGGCCAAATACGCGGCTATGATCCAGAATGCCGGCACGGTGATCTGGAATGGTCCGGTGGGTGTGTTCGAGTTCAAGGAGTTTGCTGCCGGCACCCGGGCAATTGCCGATGCGATTGACATCTCCGGCGCATTCAGCCTGGCCGGCGGTGGCGATACCCTTGCTGCCATCGACCAGTTCAATGTGGCCGATGGCATCAGTTATATCTCAACCGGTGGTGGCGCATTCCTGGAATTTGTGGAAGGCAAGAAACTGCCCGCGGTTGCGGCCCTGGAAGCGCGTTACAAGGGCTAGCGGCGCCCGAGGCTTCCCGAACCCACCAGCGTGCCGAACCTTAAAAAGTAAAGCGCGCTGCGGTCTTCGCTCCAACCGATGCCCAGGTAAATCGGACCCAGGGGCGTCTTGTAACCAAAATACACGCTGCCATTGAGCAGGCCTTCTGAGAAGATGGCCTTTCTTTCATCCGCTGCGTTGCCGTACTCCAGCGACATGCCGACGTAGCCCGGCAGAATGCCGCTTTGTGTAACCTGGTAACGATATCCGGCCAGCAGGTATCCATAATGCGTACCGAGCAGGGAATTCGGTTCATAACCCGACATGTTCAGGAAACCGCCGCCGGTATAGAATCCGTAAATCGGCACGTCCTTGTCGAGGCTGGTATTGTACCGTGCGCTCCACATGAAATTATGCAATCCAAACGTGTGTGAGCTAAAAATGGAAAACTCGGCCTGGTCGAATGAACTATCCGCACCCAGGCTCTCGACCGAGTTGGTGTATCTTAAGACGGAATACATCCCGCTGGCTGGAAGGTAGCGGCTATCGAGCCGGTCATAGTTGAGTTCGGCAAATAATTCCGCACCATTGAAATCAAATGGGTCAATCGCAGGGTTGCCGACAGTGATGGCCAGATCCCCGGTGTAGCGGTTTAAACCAGCGGTAAACTTGGCGTGCCGATCGAATTCACGACCAAGGGCGATGGTGCCGCCCCACTCAGTCAATTCTAGCTGCGCGAGCGCGTCTCCGGCGTTGTCGTACAGATAGAGCGGTCGCTGTCCCAGGTAGGCGCTGGGTTCGAAGCTGTACCTGAGGCCATCATCGAGGGGTTTGAAATAGTCCATGAAAATACCCGGTGATTCGCCAATCTGGAATACGGCACGGAACTCTGAGCCGCGATCGTCCAGCGCGGTATTCAGGTAGCCACCCCGGATATTGAATGATGTTCCACGGGCTCCAAAGGACAGGTCCAGACCGGTTTCAATCAGATGATGGCCGCGTTCGTCCTCGAGCACGGAAATCTCTATGCCCTGCAGACCGCTCTGTTCGACGATGCTGTAGCGGGCCTGACGAATGAAACCCAGCGAATAGATCTGTCGCAGGTCCTTGTCAAGCTGGTCAAGGTCAAGGGTTTGGCCGGGTTGAACGGTAATCAGTTCGAGGATGACTTTGTCAGAAAATCTCGACTGGTTATCCAGGGAAACGAAATGCACCTCTGGCGGGCCGCTTACGCAGTTTTCGATTTGCTGGCGCCAGGCACGGTACTCGCTTTCCGACACGGAAAACTTTTGTAATTGATCCTGCACCGCCTCGGTGGCCGCGTAGCCGAGTGGAATGGCCTCGTCCAGTTTGTCGAAATCGGAAGATGTGATCGTATCGCCAAGGTCCGGCGCAATCAAAACGTCGTTATCACCGAGCGTTTCGATCTGTTGGTTGGTATTCCCAACGGTTAGCAAGCCACTCATCTGGGAAACGATAGCCAGCACATTGTTGATTTCATCCTTGCCGGCCAGCTTGGTGCCGACATCAACGGCGATGACCACGTCAGCACCCATTTCCCGGGCAACGTCCACCGGCAGGTTTCTTACCAGTCCGCCGTCGACCAGCAACCCGTCTTCGTGGCTTACGGGATCAAACACACCGGGCACCGCCATGCTGGCGCGCATGGCCATGGACAGTTCGCCGCTGTCGATCACGACCATTCCACCCGTCACGATATCCGTTGCGATGGCGCGGTACGGGATGGGCAGGTGGTCAAAATTATCCGTGTTGACACGCTGGGAAACGACAGATTCGAACATGAAGATTATCTTCTGGCCCGATACCACGCCCTTGGGCAGTAAACTGCTGCCCTTGCCAATGCCCAGTTTGGGTCCATACAAGCCGAGATAGTCGTCGGCCTTGCGCCGGAAAGGCAGGTCTTCTCTTTGGGTCTTGTCCTTGAAGAGATCATCCCAGTCCGCGCTTCTGACCACCTGGGCGAGTTCTTCGGACTGCATGCCGGTCGCGAGAAAACCACCGACGATCGAACCCATGCTGGTACCCGCTATGTAATCGTAGGGTATGCGCATTTCCTCAAGTTTTTTGAGCACACCGACGTGCGCATAGCCGCGTGCCCCGCCACCACCGAGCACGAGACCGATCCTGGGACGGTCCGTGCTTGCGTTACTGGCGCATTGGTACGCCCCTGCCTGCGTTGGGGTCGTGCCTATGGCCAGCGGGAAGGCAAACATGATCGAAATCAAAAAACTGATACGGGAATCTTGCTGCTTGTACACGGAATTATCCTGTTCCAGTGGGATGGGCGATGTGTCAATACTACACAAAAACCACTATCATTACGCCCCGTTGCCCACCCGCTACAGGAAATCCATTTGAATAGGCGTACCCTCCCGCACC
>JBFZEL010000289.1:0-5047 GCA_041306925.1 Lysobacterales bacterium | reverse complement strand
TGGGTCCCAGATCCAGGGCAGTTGCGTTCAAGGCATTGCGGATTTCCATGTTCGAGCAAGCCGGATGCTTGCTCCAGACCAACGCGGCGACTGCGGAAACATGCGGCGTTGCCATAGAAGTGCCGCTGTAATAGTCATAGTCGTAGCCGGTCAACGCGAAGTTGACCAGTGACACGGCGTTGAGCGCATTGACGCGCAGGTAAAGACCATCGTTGCGATCAATGCCAACGACCGGAATGCCTACAAGCGTGTCGCCCAGGGTTCCGTAGACGGGACCAGCCGTGACAGCGTTCTGGAACACCACGGCGGCAGCACCACCGGCGGTTTCACAGGACACGGCTTTTTGCGCGAATGAATATTCACCGCGTTCGATCAAGCAGGTAAAGCCGGACGGTGGTGAAACACCACAATCAGCCGCGGTTGCAGCAAGTCCACAATTCACCAACGGGCCGCCGGTCGGCGCTGCCGGGATGTCGAAGTTATCCATCGGCACCGCTTCGAAAGAACTGTGGCCATCGACATCCAGCGTCACGTTGTACATGGAATCGGTCGGCACCGTCGACAATACAGCCACGCCGGGCGCAGCGATTTCCACATCCGTGTTGCGTTGCGAGAAGCCAGCGAGATATCCATCGTGGTCAACGGCCGCTACTGACATCACGCTCTGGTATGCCGCCGGATAATGCATCGGGTCGAAACCGGGCTTAGTCCAGTCGGCGCCGTTGCCGGCTGCCGCGATGGACAGAACACCGTCTTTTTCCGCCTTTCGAAACGCCTCGTTTTCCAGCCGGGTCGGCTTGCTGGCTCCCAGGCTCATGCTGACGATCTGGGCACCGTTGTCCATGCAGTCGTCCAGTGCATCGACCAGTTCCGAGGAGTAAGCCCAGATACCGTCATCACCGAATACGCGCACGATATGCATCGGTGCGCTCGGGAATACACCGATTACACCGAGATCATTGTCCAGCGCGTTAATGGTTCCGGATACGTGTGTTCCATGACCACTGCCGTCTTCGTCCCAGGGGCCTGAACCACCAAGATCATCGGTGCCGGTGACAACTGGACCTATCGGCTTGTCTTCATGATTGATGTCATAGCCCGAGTCAATTACACAGACTTTGATACCACCCTCGGTGTTACCCGTCATGCCTTCGGCCTGCACCATTGCAACGCCATAGGGGCGTACCTCGCCTGGCGGGGTGCCTTCGTCATCGAAGCTATCGGCGCCCGATGCAGCGGCACGTACCATCGGAACCGGCGAACGCAGTTCATCAATTTCAATATATTCAATCTTGTCATTCTTCAGTAAAGCGGCCAGCTTTCCGGCAGGTAACGTGATTGCTATGGCATTATGCCGGCTCAGGTCCTTCTCGATCTTACCGCCAGCTTTATTAACGACTGCATTGGCACCCGGTGCCTGTCCTTCTTTGTATTTGACGATGTAACGTTCCTGGCCTTGGTCTTTGCCAGCTGCTGTTGCATCAAATGCAACGGGCAGCAAAAAGGCTGCCGTGGTCACGCTGGTTATTGCTAGACTGAGTAGTTTCCTATTGTTCATTTCATCACCTCGAAGTTTAAATTGCTTAATCACTATTACCTGCACTTCCTTCTGGACGACTTGTGACAGGTATCATCGTCTTCAAAATTAATCTGGGACATTGTCTGGACAACTGGACCATTGCAATGATCTATGTCAGTCCCGAGGACAATGCAGGTAGTTTCGATGCCGCAGACACCCTAACTTACCACGAAAAAGTCCCTTGGCCAAAAACAAAGCTCAAGAATGGAAAAAAGCAGCCTGTTTGCGTGACCGCCTCTGGCCGGCTGGAGTAACCAGCAAATACATGCTCTCGCCATCAAACAGCTTGTAGGTGGTTTTCTTTGCTTGGGCGGACTGTTGTTTGTTGCTTACATTAGCTATTTGGAGGGTATCTCTGGCGGCCTGAGGTCTTCCTTTTCCGCCTCCTTCAGGCTCATGTCCGGCATGGAAAATACTCATATGTACCGTAGTAGCGACAGATGAACTCCAGCAAGCCGAAAGCCCCGAAGGGCTTAGCTTTTGGAGGGGTTTTGGACGTTATTGAAAGTTAAAATGGAGGCCAGGGTCGGAATCGAACCGGCGTGGACGGCTTTGCAGGCCGCAGCATGACCACTCTGCCACCTGGCCTCGGTGAAGCGTCCCGTGCGTCTGCAGAGGATGCGCGGTATTCTACTATCCGTTGCCGCACAATGCCATGCGTCAGACCAACAAAACCGCTGCTGATCCATGGCACATAAAAAACCCGGCGGTGGAACGATGCCACGCCGGGTTTTTAAAACTGGAGCGGGAAACGAGACTCGAACTCGCGACCCCGACCTTGGCAAGGTCGTGCTCTACCAACTGAGCTATTCCCGCATCGAGGTGCCGTATTTTAAGCAAATCACCCGTTGTGTCAATGTTATTTTGAGCCAACCCCTTTCGCAGTAGGCCGGTGGGTGGCACAATACCGCCACTTAACAAGGCATGGGACTCATGGCAAAAGAAGATGTAATTGAAATGGAAGGCAAGGTATTGGAAACCCTGCCAAATACGCTGTTTAAAGTGGAACTTGAAAACGGGCATATCGTCACCGCCCACATTTCCGGACGCATGCGCAAGCACTATATCCGGATCCTGACGGGTGACGGCGTTAAAGTAGAACTGACACCCTACGATCTTTCCAAGGGACGCATCACCTACCGCATGAAGTAAGCCACCGTTTTCCGGCAGCTCAACTCTCCGTTGCTGCCGGCAGGGCTTTTGGTACCGCCTGCTTTGCGCGGGTGAGGATTTTCAATTCATCACCCTGCTTGCCCGACAAACCAATCTCGACATCTCCGCCTTCCGACAGTACACCAAACAACAGGTCATCTGCCAGGGGTCGCTTGATCTTGTCCTGGATGACGCGTTTCATCGGGCGGGCACCCATTTCAGGATCAAAGCCCTGCTGCGCCAGCCGTTCCTTTGCGGCCGCGGAAACCGTCAGGCTGACGTCCTTCAGGGCCAGTTGCGCTTCGAGTTCGAGCAGGAACTTGTCTACGATCAACAGCACGATAGCGGCATCGAGCGGCCTGAACTGGATGATGGCATCGAGGCGATTGCGGAATTCGGGTGTAAACGTCCTGCGGATGGCCTCGATGGAATCCGACACGTGCTCCTGCTCGGTAAAACCGATCGAGCGGCGCGCGCTTTGCCGGGCGCCGGCGTTGGTGGTCATGACCAGGATGACGTTGCGGAAGTCAGCCTCACGGCCGTTGGTATCCGTCAATTTGCCGTGATCCATGATCTGCAGCAGGATGTTGTAAACATCGGGGTGGGCCTTCTCGATTTCATCCAGCAGCAACACGGCGTGCGGGTTGCGCGTGACCGCCTCGGTCAACAGGCCGCCCTGGTCAAAACCCACGTATCCGGGCGGCGCTCCGACCAGTCGCGAGACGGAATGGGCTTCCATGTATTCCGACATGTCGAAGCGGATCAACTCGATACCCAGGATCATCGCCAGTTGCCGGGTCACCTCGGTTTTGCCGACACCGGTCGGGCCGGCAAACAGGAATGAGCCAATGGGTTTCTCTTCATCGCCCAGGCCGGAGCGGGACATCTTGATCGCGGCGGCGAGTGCATTGATGGCCTCATCCTGGCCAAAAATGGTCAGCTTCAGATCGCGTTCCAGCGTGCGCAGGGCATCGCGGTCCGAACGCGAGACCTGCTTGGGCGGGATACGCGCCATGTGCGCGACGATGGTCTCGATGTCGTGTTCGTCAAGCAGTTGCTTGCGCTCGCCTTCCGGCAGCATGCGTTGCCGCGCGCCGGCTTCATCGATGACATCGATGGCCTTGTCGGGCAGGTGCCGGTCGTTGATATGCCGTCCGGACAACTCCGCTGCCGCCCGCAGTGCCTCATCGGTGTACTTGACCCCGTGGTGGTCTTCGAAACGCGTTTTCAAACCACGCAGGATTTCGATGGTTTCCGCAACGCTGGGCTCGACGATGTCGATCTTCTGAAAACGCCGCGCCAGCGCCCTGTCCTTCTCGAATACGCCACGGAATTCCTGGTAAGTCGTAGAACCGATACAACGCAGTTCACCCGAAGCCAGCACCGGCTTGATCAGGTTGGATGCATCCATGACGCCGCCGGAGGCTGCACCGGCGCCGATGATGGTGTGGATTTCGTCAATGAACAGGACCGCACCTGCAATCTTGTGCAATTCGGCCAGCACGGATTTGAGCCTTTTCTCAAAATCACCCCGGTACTTGGTGCCGGCCAGCAGTGCGCCCAGGTCGAGGGCGTAGATCGTTGCGTCCTTGAGAACCTCGGGTACCTTGCCTTCGACGATGCGCAGCGCCAGGCCCTCGGCCATCGCGGTCTTGCCAACGCCGGCTTCACCGACATAAAGCGGGTTGTTCTTGCGTCTGCGGCAGAGTATCTGGATGGTGCGTTCGACCTCGTCCACGCGTCCGATCAGCGGGTCGATCTTGCCAATCCGGGCGCGCTCGTTCAGGTTGCTGGTAAAATTTGCCAGCGCGCTCTTGCGACCGTCCGAACCCTCTTCCTGGCCATCTTCGGCGCTTTCCTCGTTTTTATCCGTGGCGTTTTTCTGTAACGGTGTAATACCGTGGGAGATGTAATCCACCACTTCGAGGCGGGTGACGTTGAACTTGTTCAACAGGTAAATGGCATAAGAGTCTTTTTCGCTGAATATCGCCACCAGTACATTGGCGCCGATGACTTCCTGCTTGCCGGACGACTGGACATGGTACAACGCCCTTTGCAGTACGCGCTGGAAGCCAACGGTCGGCTGGGTTTCGCGGTTGTCATCCTGGCCCAGTTCGGGCACGGTGTCATGCAGGGCCTTGCGCAAGTCCGCCTCGAGAGCGGTGATGTTGGCGCCACAGGCAGTGAGGATCGACAGGGCCGAGCTGTTGTCCAGCAAGGCGAGCAACAGGTGCTCAACGGTCAGAAATTCGTGACGCGCCCTGCGGGCTTCCTGGTAGGCCTGGCTGATGGTTGCTTCCAGTTCTTTGCTGAACA
>JBFZEL010000288.1:0-7896 GCA_041306925.1 Lysobacterales bacterium | reverse complement strand
TTCGCCTTCAAGTCGCTGGGCAGCGTTTCCGGCAACATCAACCTGCGCCGTAACCCGTCGGTGGAAGATATCATCTACGCCACGACCATCCTTCCTCGAGTTGCCAGCCCTGCGGAAGGATGGTCGTGGCGTAGATGATATCTTCCACCGACGGGTTACGGCGCAGGTTGATGTTGCCGGAAACGCTGCCCCGCGACTTGAAGGCGAACCTGCGGATGGTCGAATCACGGGTCTTGTCGACCTTGTTGAGACCCAGCAGCACCGCAATGTCGAGTTTTTCGAACAAGCTCAGCGGTTGCTGCAGATCCACGTTCCAGCTCGTGCTGTCGTCCTCCAGTTCATCCCAGCGGCGCTGGTTGCTGTCATTGCGGATGGAGAAGATGAAATCGTCCTGCGCTGGCGTCAGTGTATCCGGGTCATAACGGTAGCGGCGCGCATCCGGTGTGTCCGCCTGCGCCGTGGCCTGCATATACTGCCAGTTGAATTTGAGACCGCCAATCGCCGCAAACACGTGTTCACCCAGCAACTGGTTGGCCAGCATCTGGCGCTCGGTCCATTCCAGTTCAGTGAATTTCACATCTCCGCCATTTGCATCCTTGTTGAACCCCTGCGCTATTTGCGCCTTGTCGGTGGTATTGCGCAACAACATGAAGTTGTAGGACAGCCTGTGGTTTTCACCCGCTTCAAGACCCACGGTAAAAAATCCGCTCAGATCGATGCTCCTGCCGGTTGTGTCGTAGGTGTAGTCGTTCTCCGACTCCAGTACGCCGTCGCCGGAATTGATATAGTCGGTGCGCTGCTGGGTCACCGTCAGCCAGTCGTCCTTGTAATCCGTCGCGGCGAGGAAACCCAGGCGCCAGTCATTTTTAAATTCGTGCACATAACCGCCGGCGGCCGAAAACCCGACGTTCGGCCCGGTCTTTTCAGGCAGGACGTCGTATATGACCGGCATGGAATCCCCGACTTCTTCCAGTTCCTGAGGCGTGTATCCTTCACCGGTAAACCGGTTAAAGGGCTTTAACTGCACGTTGTCCGCAGTGGCGGCGGCGAGTTCTTTCGACTGCGCGCGGGTCCCGTCATCATAGCCGGTCCAGTCATGTCCGCCGCCCTGGTAACGGAGACCGTCCTTGAATGTCGTACCATCGCGGTAGCCCAGGGAGAACTCGGCATTGAAGAAAGACGCTTCCGGCACGCTGCGGGTGCGCAGTTCCACGGTCCCGCCACCGAATTCAGCGGGCAGGTCCGCCGTATAGCCCTTTTTCACGGCGATACTGTCGATGATACCGGTAGGGAACAGATCCAGTGGCACCACCCGGCGGGTCGGGTCGGGACTCGGCACATTCGCCCCGTTCAGCAGGGTGCTCGAATAGCGTTCGCCGAGGCCACGGATATAGATGAAGCGGCCATCCACCAGCGTCAGGCCGGTCACGCGCCGCAGTGCGCCCGCCGCATCGCTGTCACCCGCCTTGGAAATCTGTTCCGCACCGAGGATATTGGTCACCGCCACCTCGGTGCGCCGTTCCTCGAGTACCGAGGCGAGGCTGCCCGCGATATACGGCTCGATGACGACAAACTCGGCAAGCTCCGAACCGCTGGGTGTCAGTTGCAACTCGACCGTGGCCTCCCCGCCGGGCAATACCTCGATACCATCACGCGTGATGGTATTGAAACCGCTGTGCAGTACGGAAACTGAATACTTGCCGCTGTTAAGTTCGATACTGAACGTGCCATCCTTCCCACTGCGGATGTCACTCGATTGACCGGTTATGAAGATACGTGCACCTTCGACCGGGCTGCCATCCTCGGCATCGACCAGTTTTCCGGACAATGTGCCGGGGCTCGCGGCGGTTTCAGGGGCGGCCTGTTCAACCGGGGCGGCGGCCATGCCCCGGAGATTGGAGGACTCGACATCGGTGAGCGCACTCAAGCCGCGCGTGATATTGACTATCCACTGGCTGACCTCGCCCTCGTGAGCGATGATCTGCTGGTCGAGCACGACCAGGTCCTGCTCGCGTAACTCGAGTGAATGCAGACCGGGCGGTATGCTGAAGACCACGACGCCCTGTTCGTTGGTCCAGCCCGTTACGACACCGTCGACCAGCACTTCTATATTGCTTACCGGCAGACCCTTCTTGAATACGTAAAGGGTCAGGCCCGCCTGTTGTGCAAACGCCAGCGACACCAGCAACCAGCCAAGCACTGCCGCGAGCCACACCCGCGGACCCCGGCATCCGGTTCTCAGAGACACTGCCAGCGGTCTCCCGAACAATCCTGCATGGCACGCCGCAGCTCGGCTGCCTTGCGGAACAGGTCCGGACGGGTCAGTTTCTGCAGATGCAGTTCAGCCGTCTCGAAATCGCCGGTTTTAAACTCCGCGTAAGCCAGCGCGTAAAGGATATCTTCATCGGCCATCAGGCCGGTACGCGTGAGGTCCCTGTCCATCGACGCGACCTGCTCGTAGCGTTGCAGTTCCAGCAACAGGGCAAGCCGTTGCCGGAATTTGACCTGCTGATCGGAAATCTGGCCGTTCAACATCAGTGCGCGATGGGGGCGTCCCGCGCGCCGGAAAAGTTCGGAGGCCTCGCCGGTCAACGCCGGGTCCAGCAGCGAGGCATCGTAAATCAGGTCCGCGGCCGTGTTGACCTGGCCCCTGTCGAGATAGGCGTGGGCCAGGACCTTGTTGACGTCCGCATCGCCCGGGTACATCAGCCTGGCCTGCTCCAACAGCAGGATGGCCTCGTCCAGTTCACCACCGGCGCGCATGGCATTACCGAGGGCCACGTAGTCCTCGCGCTTACCCGCACTTTTCTGCAGGTAGATCCGGCCCTGCTCTGCGGCTTCCTTGTATAAACCAAGTTCGATCAGAAAAAACACCTTGCGGCGCAAAAAGCCGGTTTCCTCGGGAAACAGGCCGCTGGCCTGATCCAGCGTCGCCAGCGCATATGCCGGTTCACGCAGCAGCCAGTGGCATTGCGCGCGCATATGGTAAACCGAAGCCACCTTGTCCAGTTCCGCGCCCGCCTGGTCGAGCGTCTCAAGGACGTCACGGTAACGCTCGAGCTCAAAATACACCTGTGCGAGGTAGACATAGACAACGGCTTCGGCGGCCCCGCTGGCGACCGCCATTTCGAGTGCCGCGGCGGCTGGTTCCAGTTCGTTGCGTCGCAAGTGCGCCATGCCTCGCAAGGTATAGTAGCGCTTCAGGTCAACGTCTTCGTCATCCAGAGGCACCTGGTCGAGGGCGATGATGGCGCGGTCGAGATTGCCATCACGCAACATCAGCGCCGCAAGGTCAAGATAATTGACCTCTTCTTTCTCAGCCGCCAGGCAGGGCAGCGCCAACAGGCACGCCAGGAGTACAAGGTATCTGATTTTGTTCACAATAAATTCCGTCACGATCAGCTCAGGTCAAACCGGACACGCTGCCTCGCCCATGCCCGCACCGCCTTGCCCTGATACATCGCCGGCGAGAACTTCCACTGGTTGACGCCCTGCAGCGCTGCAGCGTCAAACACGCCCTCCGGGTAGGATTCGAGCACAGTCACCTGCTCGATCTCGCCGGTCACACCGATCAGCAGCGAAAGCACGACGTAACCCTTGACGCCCTTTGCCTTGGCTTGCGGCGGGTAGATCATCGGCGCCTGCACGGTCGCCCTCGGCGGGTCGTCAACCGTGTCATCGGTCATCACCACGCCGTTGGCGCCGCCCAGCAAATCACCATCGAGCGTGTTCAGGTCCGACACGTCAAACCCAGGCAGGCCGAAATCGATACCTGGCAGACTTGTCCCGAGCCCCGCAAGAGATGGCGGCGGTGCACTCGGCGAACGCCTGGGTTTGGGTTTGGGTTTCTGCACGACCTGTTTTTCCGGCGGCGGTTTGCGGTCGAAGGTGATCTGGTCTGCGTCGCCCGCACCCGCGCGGTCGAGTCCTTCCGCAAAACGGTTGATCAGTATCAACGATCCAAGCACCAGCACGGTGCCCAGCAGCATCGATGTAAAGGCCATCAGCAGGCGGCGCAGTTTGACTCTGCGTTTCATTTTCAGCCCGCCCCGGCTTCCTGTACCGTCGCGACACCGACATCGGTGGCGCCGGCCAGCCTGGCCTGGTCGATGACCTCGACGAGACGTCCGGCGGGTACTCCGTCATCCGTAACCACCAGCACCGACTTCGACGTACTGGTGTCGAGCAGCTCGCGGATACGGCTTTGCACCACCCACACCCTGACCGGTTCACCATCGAGATAGATCTCTCCCTGGCTGTCGATGTAAAGACGAATGGCCTTGGTCGATGCGGTCGAAGACGAGGACGCGGCAGGCCGGTCCAGGTCTAGTTTCATGTCCTTCACAAAAGTGGTCGAGACCATGAAGAAGATCAACAGGATGAAGACCATGTCGATCAGCGGGCTTATGTCGATACTCTGCAAGGATTCTTTCTTTTCACGATAACGCATCAGCAGGCTCCTCGAAGCTTGGCAGGTTTGGCATCCGGTCGGTGCACAGAATGTCCTTGATCTGGGCCAGTTCCAGTTCGATGTCCAGCTCGCGCCGGTGCAGAATCCCGTTGACGATCAGGCCCGGTATCGAAACGGCAAGGCCCATCTGGGTCGTGAACAGGGCCTGGGAAATACCGCCGGCGATACCACCGGACTGCGAGTAAAGCGCCATGTCACCGAGAGAATCGAAGGTCTCGATCATGCCGATGACGGTGCCGAGCAGACCCAGCAACGGCGCTACCATGACGATGGTGGTGATCAGCACGTGGAATTTGCGGATTTCCCTTTCCTCCTCCGCAAACGCGTCGTCGAGAAAACCGCGTAAATCCACCAGGCCCTTTTTCCGCAGCTTGATCCCCTTTCTGACGGCCCTGACCACGACACCATCGTCACTTGGCTTCTTGTTCTGCTCCATGCGTTCGATCAGGTTCCTGACCCCGCGCTTGGTGCCGCGCTGCAAAGCGACAAAGCGATAGCCGATGGCAAACCACAGCACCAGCAGCAGGAACACCAGTGGCGGCATGACCCAGCCACCGGCATCCATGTAGGCCAGGAACTCTCTCAGGACGGACTGCAGCATGTATCAGACCGTGCGCCGGTGTTCTTTGTACTGGTTGATCACACCCAGCGCACCCTTTTCCATGTCGTCCTTGATTCTCTCGGACCACCCGGACAGTATGTTGCCGGCCAGCAAGGCGGGGATTGCCACTTCCAGGCCGACTTCGGTCGTAATCAGCGCAATTGAAATACCGCCGGACAGCAGTTTCGGATCACTGGTACCAAATTCTGTAATGATGTCGAAGGTCGTGATCATGCCGGTCACCGTCCCCAGCAGACCCAGCAACGGCGCCACCGCCGCGATCACCAGGATCATCGCGCCAAACCGGTTCAGGTGAGCTGATTCGTGCAGGATGGCCTCGGAAATGATGTCCTCGAGATGGGCACGGTCGCGTTCCAGGTTCCTGACCGCCATCCACACCACGCGGGCGGTCGAGCCCTTGAATTTCTTGCAGGCTTCGAGCGCCTCGTCGATTTTCCCGTTGCGCACCAGCGCGCCGACCTGGTACACGATCTTGCCGGTCGCGGCGCCGGCGTTACGCAGAAACATGAAACGCGCGATCACCAGCACCAGGCCGACCAACCCGAGCGCAACGATGACCCAGGCGATGAATCCGCCGCTGCTGATGTAGCCCACCACGGTTTTGCCAGCATGCTCTTCGATTGCGCTGCTCTCGGATTCGAACAGGAACAAGTCCAGCGGCGCCGGGGTCTGTCCACTCGCCAGTGACTGTGCGGCATCGCCAGTCGGCTGCGTCCAGATTTTCATGCGGCCCTCACCGGCGGGGGCGAGCGCACCGCTGCCGCTATCGCTGATCCCGTAGGCTGCGATGTTGCCGATGCGCAAAATAAGTCCTTCCACCTCGGTGCCGTCCGTCAGGAAGAACTTACCCGGCGATTCCGTGACCCGGCTGATACGAGCGAGCAGATTCAGCGCCTGTCCAAACAGGACTCCGATCCGCTGGCCGTCAGTGCCGGAAACATAAGACTCCGCAGAAAGCGCATCAAGCTTGTAGGGTTCGAGCGTCGATTCCGCCTGCAAAAAGGTCGCCTCGAGCGTGGTGCGGGCGTCTTCGGCCGATTCCAGCGCAAGTTCCGCATCGCTCAGCAGGGTCTGTGTGCGGTCGGCTTCCGATTGCAGGTTGATCCACTCGCCCTCCATGCGGTCAATCCTGGCCTGCCTGTCGGCTTCGGCCCGGGATGATTCGGCATCGAACTCCGTGCTGCGCTGCCGCAAATCGCGTAACTGGGCCTCGAGGAATGCATATTCTTTTTGATAGGCAGCTTCCAGTTGGTCCATGGCATCGACGGCGTCTACCTGTGGCACTGCCGTTGGCACTGAAGCTGCACCCTGTTGCTCAGCCGGGTCCTGCGCGCTGGCCGGCGAGGTCACCAGCAAGCCGCTCAACCAGATCACCGTCACCATCATCGTCGGTGTTTTCATGACGGGTTCTCCATGCGCGGTGGAAGTGTCGCGGGAAGTTCGAAATACCCCTGCCGGATCTGCTTTCTGAGAGAATCGAAGAGCCGGGCGACCTGTTCCTGGTCGTCGCTCAGAGTCAAAATTTCGAAGCGCCAACCGCTGGGTGTATGCACAGCGCGGCCATACTCCTTGTCGCGTGTGCGAAAGAACATCATCACGCTGCCGAGTTTGGCAACGTCGACCAGGACATTGCGACCATCGAGCAATATCGATTGCGAGTAGATCGCGTTTTCCTTCGAGATGCGGATTTCATCTTCAATGAATGCCCACAAGCGGTTGATGCCACGCTCGGCGGTGATCACGCCGTTGTTCAGCTGGCTGTCGAGATCGTCGAGTTCCGCCATGCGTTCGATCGTTTTGAATGGAAAGCCGCCGGCAATGTGTGACCGCAACGAGGCGATCTGTTCCTGTGCAAATGGCAACAGCGCGGCCGAACTGACACCGTCACCCGCGATTTTCCCGCGCAGTTCATCCAGGTTTTCCTGCATCTGGCTGACCCGCAGCGCTTCGCGGTCACGGCTCGCTTCGAGTTCGGCCAACTGGGCCGTCAGATAGGCCATGCGGTTCTTGTGTTCGTCACGCCTGATATCCAGTTCGCTCTGCAATTCATCCACCTGGCCGCGCAGCTCGACCAGCCGTTCCGCAAGCGTCTCCTGCGATTCCTGTGCAGATGCCGTCATGACCAGCAATGCGCCGCACCATGGCAGCAGCTTTGTAAGACTCTTCATGTCTGTTTTCCCGAATACACTCAATTTGTATGGAGGTGACTGATGGGCGGCCGGAAGCCGTTTTACCGGCGGCAGTATAGGAAGCCGTTGTGACAGTCTTGTGACACAAAGCCGTTTTGACCCATCGGTACGCGCCTCCGCCCTTGTCACAAAGCTGTAACCAAACAGTCACGGTATTGCAAAGATCAGGCACTAACATGCGCCGTTGACCGTATGCCGTTATGGGCCTAGCGGCGCCAATCTCTTAAAACAGTACAGAGGATCTAAACTAATGAGTGCTAAAAATCGGTTCAACAGTCTCCTGATGGGGCTTGCAGTGTTGCTGAGCACAAGCGTCGTCGAGGCAGACTTCATCGATAGCTGGATGAATGGCTTTTACTACGAGGGGGATGGCGAGTCACGTCGCGGCCTCGGCTTGCAATACATACCGACCGGCCCTGAAGCCGGCGTTGTTTTCGCCGCTTTCTATACCTATGATGAAACTACCGGCAAGCCCTTCTGGGTGTCCGGTGCCGCTGCGGTGCAGGCCGGTGATTTTTCTGTTGATATCAAACTGGAACTTGTCGAAGGCGGCAGCTTCGGTGCGGTCATGGGCAACCCGGTCACGGTCGATCCGAACTGGGGAACTGCGACGC
>JBFZEL010000287.1:0-3370 GCA_041306925.1 Lysobacterales bacterium | reverse complement strand
GGTTCCGGTCCGACCATTTTTTGCATTGTCGATGACAGCCGCACGGCCGAAACGGTTGCCCATTGGCTGCGGGGTGATTACCTGCTCAAGGAAGCCGGGTTTGTCCAGATCTGCAGGGCCGACCTTGCCGGTGCGCGGGAAATCTAAGCCGAAAGCGTAGCAGGAATCTGCAATATGCGGTTCATCAATATCAACCATCCCGAGCAAAAAGTGACGTTTGCACAAGCCGTTGTCACCGGTTTGGGCAAGGGCCAGGGTCTGTTCTTCCCGGAGCGGCTTGAACCCCTTGAGAACATCCAGGCCTTGCTGGAAATGGATTTTGTCACGCGTAGCAAAGTTCTGCTGCAATACCTGGTCGGTGAGGCGATGCCTGCGCACGTGCTTGAAGCCTGTGTCGAAAACGCATTTGATTTTCCAGTTCCACTGCAGCAGGTTGCCGCGCGTGTATACGCGCTTGAGCTGTTCCACGGCCCGTCACTGGCTTTCAAGGATTTCGGTGCACGCTTCATGGCGCAATGCCTGGCTGGTTTCAGCGGGGCTCACCACACCACCATTTTGACGGCAACCTCGGGCGATACCGGGGCGGCGGTGGCGCTCGCGTTTTACGGCCAGCCCGGAATCGATGTCGTGGTACTTTACCCGCAAGGCAAGGTAACCCCCCTGCAGGAAAAGCTGTTTTGCACACTGGGCGGTAATATCAGGACCATCGCCATCGCTGATGATTTTGACGCCTGCCAGCAACTGGTCAAACAGTCGTTTGATGACCCACAGCTGGTCAGGACACTGGGGTTGAATTCCGCCAACTCGATCAACGTGGCACGCCTGCTGGCGCAGGTCTGTTATTACTTTGAGGCAGTAGCGCAACTGCCGCGTGGCACCGAACCTGTATTCAGCGTACCCAGCGGCAACTTCGGTAACGTGACGGCCGGTCTGATGGCGTGTGCCCTGGGTTTACCGATGAAACGGATGATTGCCGCCACCAACCGCAACGACACGGTGCCCAGGTTCCTGGCATCCGGCAGGTGGGAACCCAGGCCAACGGTCACAACGCTGACCAATGCCATGGATATTTCGCTACCGAACAATTTCCCGCGCGTTCTGGAACTGCAAAAACGCCACGGGTTACCGCTGCAAAACCTGTTGGTCTCGGTTGCCATCGATGACGCCGATACGAAACAGGCGGTCTGCGCACTGGATAAGCTTTCCTATCTGGCCGATCCGCACAGCGCCCTGGCCTTTAAGGCACTGACAGATAACCTGGGGAATGATGAGACCGGCGTGTTCCTGTGTACTGCCCATCCCGCCAAGTTCAAGGAAACCATTGAAGCCGCCCTGCAGCGGCCGGTAGCCCTGCCAGAAGCGTTGGAAGCCGCATCGAAGAAAGAGGTTTTGAGTATCGAAATGCCTGCGGATTTCAGCTTGATGCGGTCATTTTTGTTAGGGAACCTCTGATTAATTCAGAGGTTCCCGCGACACAGGGATGTGTCGCCAAATCAGCGGCTCTAAGCCGTTGATTTGTAAGGCAGTCGAAAATCACACTTGTCGCATGCCGCGCTCTGATAATGCCAGGATGGCATTAATCAGAGCTTTCTTACAAAAATAAAAATATTTTCAGTTTTAAACGACCTTTTTACCGCAGCGATTGTTGGCTGTTTTGTTGGAAAAAAATAGCCCCGATTTCAAACCTGGTGAAAAAGGGGGGAGGTTTCACCAAGGTTTATCGAAATCGGGGCGTAAGATGGCAGCGGGCGTTTGCTACCGAAATCCCCCAAAACTCAATTCCCAATACTCAGTATTCATTGACCGTTGCTAGCCAGGTAACATCAACATGTTCACTGCGATGGCGAAGATCGAACCGGCGACCACCAGTCGCATGATGTTTTTCATCAATAGGCCGTCCGGGCCAGAATTTCCGATCATTGTCTCGTCTCCATCCGGCACCCGGCGCCATCCATCATCATCAGTTTTCTTTCCGCCAGTTCACAGGCGAGCAGCATTCTTTCGGTTGCCTGTTCAGAAATGGTTCCTCTCCGGCTCTGTATCATGTAGCGCCAAAATTCAATTTCTGCCTGCAACAAATTTTCTTCCGTCTGCATTGCTGCTTTTTCCATCAGCGCTGTTTGCAATGGGTGCACTTTAGACAAAACCGGGTGGTGTGGCTTGACCGAAGTGGTCAACCAGTTGACCCAACTTGAATGCCGGAACAGAATGAAACCACCTGGCACCAGGAGCTATTGGGGTAATCGTTAGCATGTCGGTATTTGCACCCACTGTGATCAACTTGTGGAAGACCATCGAATCCTATGGGTTTGATCCGCAGTCCTTGTTTGCCGCAGAAGGTTACAAGGTCACGCTGCCCATCGATCCTTCAATGCGTCTTTCTTACGAGAAAGTTGACCGCATACGGGCAAGGGCGGTAGAGGTTTGTGGTGACGAGGCCTTTGGCATTCGTTCGGCAACCGTATATAGCGCATCCCAACTGGGCGCCCTGGGTTATGCGTGGCAGGCCAGCCTGACCCTGAGAAAAGCCTTCCAGAGGCTGGAGCGCTTTGTGCGCCTGGTCAACGAAAAAGCTGTTGTGCTCCTTAAAGACGTCGATGGATGCTTGCTGGTTACCCTGAAGGTCAACGCACCCAGTGAATGTGTCACGGCGCGCGATGATGGTGCGCTTGCCATCGTTACCATGATGTCGCGGCTGGTCTGTGGTGACCGGTTTCGTTTGCAGGCAGTGAATTTCCAACACGCTGCACCAAGGGACCTGAAACCATACTTTGAGTATTTTGGCTGCCAGTTGAATTTTGATCAGGCCGAGAACCAGCTATTGATACCAACGGCCATCAGCGACGAATACCTGGCCGGCGCCAATCCGGAACTGGCATTGCTCAATGACCAGGTGATCACACGGCGCCTGGCGCTCATGGACCGCAGCGATATCGTCACAAGGGTCAAGTCGGCGCTGAGGGAACAGTTGCCAAACGGCAATATCAGTGATGATTCGGTGGCTGCCTCGCTGCATATGTCGGCACGCACGCTGCATCGCAAACTGGCGGAGGTGAATCACAATTTCAGGGGTCTGCTGGTCGAGGTGCGCCGCAGCCTGGCCGAACTTTACATACACGACAGTAGCCTGACCCTGACAGAAATTTCCCTGCTGCTGGGGTTTTCAGAACCCAGTTCATTCTCACGCGCGTTCAGGAGTTGGACGGGCTCGGCGCCAAGCGAAATACGTCAGGCCCGCTCCGCTCAGTAGATGAAAGCGGAATTATGTTGCTTCAGTGAAACAGATTAACTTGAATCGGCAATCGCGGCGGCGGCCTGCCGGATTTCCGGCCAGGCCTCGAGCGCGACCGCAAAATCACCCCAGACTTTC
>JBFZEL010000286.1:0-4906 GCA_041306925.1 Lysobacterales bacterium | reverse complement strand
GCGGCCTGGGCCGTCGCAAAATCGGGGGCTTGGGGAATGACCAGGTCGAGGCTTGCAGGCCGCCTCGAGTCGTTACGGTGGTTTTGTCAGGCACTTCTACCCGGGTTGTTTTGTCTGCGGTCCAGAGCGTGAACAAGGCGACGGACTGAGAATATTCGCCGGCCCGCTTGCGACCGGCAGCGGTCCGGCGGATATGGTGGCCGCGGCCTGGATACCCGATGAATCACTCGTCGATGCCTCGGGTTGCGTGGCGCCCGAGTTCATCTGGGCAGCACTCGACTGCCCGGGCGCCTATGCGTTCCCGGAACCGCCCGAAGGCACCCTGCTGCTGGGTGAACTCGCCGTCTCCATCCGCGCCAGGGTTTCTGCGGGTGAGCAGTGTGTCCTGATCGGCTGGGAGATCAGCCGGCAGGGTCGCAAGCATTTTACCGGCACGGCCCTGTTCGGCGCATCCGGGTCCTGCTGCGCAGTGGGTTACGCGACCTGGTTTGAAGTGCCTTCGCCGGCGAACCCATAACAGGAGGAAGACCAAATGTACGCGGTGATTTTCAGGGCGAGCGTGGCGGAAACGGATGATGAATACCCGCGCCTGGCGCAGCGTCTCAGGGCGCTGGCAATTGAAAAATATGGTTGCCGTGAGTTTGTTGCCGTGACCGAGGGCGCTGAGGAGATTGCGCTATCCTACTGGGACACCGAGCAGCAGATAGCTGACTGGAGGAATGACCCGGAACACCGTCATGCGCAGGCCATGGGTCGGCAGAAATGGTACCGGTCCTTTACAATTGAAATCTGTGAAGTGATCAGGAAACGCTGACAACCGTAAACAGGAACACACCGGCCATGGGCACTTTAAAAGCCATACACCTCACCTTTGCCGCCTTGTCGGTTACCGGCTTTTTTATCCGTGGCATATGGATGCTCAGGGACTCCAAATTGTTGCAGCAGCGCTGGGTGAAAATCCTTCCCCAGGTCGTGGATACCGTATTATTGGCCAGTGCGATCGTACTCGCGGTGCAGTTGCGGTATTCGCCCATGGCGCAACCGTGGCTGATGGCGAAGATCATCGCCCTGCTGGTCTACGTAGCCCTCGGCCTGGTGGCGTTGCGGTTTGGCCGCAGCAAGGGCATTCGCGCGCTCGCGTGGCTGCTCGTCATGGTGGTTTTCGGCTACATCGTGGCGGTGGCCATGAGCAAATCCGCGCCCGGCTGGTTTGCGCCTATTTAGCGTCTATACTGATGACTGACAACAACAATCCGCGGAGGAAAACATGTCTGTAGCATCAACGAGAAAGGCCCCTGCATGGTTCATGATCGTGGCAGCGGCGTTGCTGGTATGGAACCTGTTCGGGGTGATGGCTTACATTCGGGAGGTCACGATGACGCCGGAGGCGCTGGCTTTGCTGCCGGACGCACAACAGCAACTGTATGAAAATACCCCCGCCTGGGCTATGGCGGCGTTCGCGATCGCAGTCAATTGCGGCACCCTGGGTTGCCTGCTCCTGCTGCTGAGAAGAAACCTGGCCGGCTTATTTCTGCAACTGTCCCTGGCTGCTGTGCTGGTGCAGATGTACCACGCAATTTTCATCGGCCATTCCATCGATGTCTTTAACCCCGGCAATTTGGCGATGCCGGTGCTGGTGATTGTGATCGCGATTTACCTGGTGACGCTGGCGGCCAAGGCCAGGGTGAGCCGCTGGACCTGCTGAGCCAGGACCTTTGCCGATGGAAGAAAAGCGCAAAGATCTGCCGGTGGTTGCCTACCGCGTCGAGACCGACCGCCTGGTGCTCAGGTGCTGGTCACCGGCCGATGCACCGGTCTTAAGAGCAGCTCTGGATAACTGTGACGCCTACCTGCGGCCGTGGATCCCGTTCATGAAAGACGAGCCGCGCAGCCTGCAACAGACGGCCCAGTGGCTGAGAGGACACCGCGCGGCCTTCGATACCGGCACGATGTTCCGCTATGCCGTGTTTGACAGGGCAGAACAAAACCTGCTCGGCGAGAACATGCTGATCGCGCGCGTTGGACCCGGCGGCCTGGAAATCGGCTACTGGACACACAGGGATGCCGCCGGCAATGGCTTCGCCAGCGAAGCGACCTGCGCGATGATCAGGGTGGCTTTTGAGATTGAAAAGACCGGGCGGGTGGAAATCATGTGCGCGCCGGAAAACAGGGCCAGCGCCCGCATACCGGCACGCCTGGGCTTTACCCACGAAGCCATCTTGAAAAAGCGCGCCGTGGATACCGAGGGCGTCGCCCGCGACCTGATGGTGTGGAGCCTGTTCGCCGAAGACTACCCTGCAAGCCCGGCCGCAAAGCTCGCGTACCGGGCTTTCGATTGCATGGGCGAAGCGATCATTTGATCACTAAGGAAGCTCTGCTTAATGCCATCCTGGCATTATCAGAGCGCGGCAGCCGAAAAGTGTCATTTTCGACTGCCTTACAAATCAACGGCACAAATCAATGGCTTGGGCCGCTGATTTGGCGACACATCCATGTGTCGCGGGAACCTCAGAATGAATCAGAGGTTCCCTGAATTTTTGCACTGCAAGATAGTGGAAAACTGGCAGTGATGCGCTATATCATACGCGGTCAGGCAGAAAAGGCCGACGCTCGGGAAAGTGAAAAAACTTGCGGCAGTTGCCAAATACGCACTGCCGGCCAAACAACAGATTAATCGCAGGTGACACGATGAAAAAATTTATGTTTATTGCAGGGCTGGCTTTGATGACGTCAATGACAGCCACGGCGCAAGAGGTGATGGAAGACGGTAGCAAGGTTGTTTTGCCGCTGGAGGCCCAGTCATGCGTTCTGCCAACCGCTCCGCCGCCGATTCCGGATCCTGCTACAAAACAGGAACTGATAGAGGCGAAAAAACACGTCACGCAGTTCCAGGTAGACGTGGAGGCCTATCGCACTTGCATCAACAAGGACGCCGAAAGTGGCAACCTTACCCAGGGCAACCTGCTGGCGATCACCAATGCCCATGACTATTCGGTGGACATGGAAACACGGGTTGCCAACATGTTTAATGAAGCCCTGCAAAAGTACAAGGCCAGCCTGCCACCGAGTAACGGCTAACGCCGGCAAACGGACCGGGCTTCAATTGCCGTCGTCCCGGTCTCCCAGCAGATATTTTTGCAGAAACAGAAACGTGGCCTGTTCAAACAGGTCACGGTTCTCCTTCCTGTCATAGCCATGACCTTCGTTCAATGCGTTCATGTACCAGACGGTCTGGCCCCGCTCACGCAAGGCCGCGACCATCTGATCTGATTCCGATTTTGGTACGACCGGGTCATTGCTGCCCTGTTGCACAAACAGGGGAATCTTTATCTGATCGACGTTGTTCAGCGGGCTGATGCGTTCGAGGAAGGCGCGCATTTGCGGGTCACGTTCATCACCGTACTCCACGCGGCGCAGTTCGCGCCGGTAGTCCTGGGTGTTTTCCAGAAAGGTTACAAAATTACTGATCCCGACCTGGTCCACCGCCGCACGCAGCCTGTCGCTGTAATGCACGGCCGCAGCCAGTGCGACGTAACCGCCATAACTGGCGCCCATGATCGCGACCCGCTCCTTGTCCAGTTGCGGTTGTTGGGCAATCCAGTCGAGCAGGGCGCCGATATCGTTTACCGAGGCCTCGCGTTTATAACCGTCATCCAGGGTGATGTAATAGGAGCCATAACCCAGCGAACCGCGCACATTCGGCGCGATGACCGCAGCGCCCAACTGGTCTATCCACATCTGGAAATCGCTGTTGAATCGTGGCCGGTACTGGTTTTCCGGACCGCCATGGACGTGGATGATGACCGGGAAAGGTCCGTCGCCCCGCGGCAGGTAGGCAAATGCGGGAATGGCAAGCGGTTCCTCCTGGCCCTCGATCCTCGACGGGAAGGTAAAAACGATCGGTTCGGAGAACTTCTCCGTCTTCAGGCCGCCTATCTCGCTATAGGTCCAGCGGGTCAGCTTGCCTGACCGCAGCGGCTTTGCCTTGAGATCGAGAACAAAGGCCTCGTTCGGATTGCGTGCCGAATTCAGGGTCATGCCGAGTTTTTTGCCGTTCGGACTGAAGTTCAGGTCGGTGATCAGGCCGAGCGGAATTTTTTCGACACGGCGGTAATTCAGACGTTCCGGATCAAACAGGTAGAGCCGGCTGATACCGCCTTCATTGGCAACGAAAGCACCGCGTTTACGGTCGGGGCTCAATACAAACTGGGTGATATCCCAGTTGGCAGCGCTTGGCACGAAGGTGAGGACCGGCAATTCGCCGAGGCTCGCCATTGCCAGTTCGGCGGCGCCGCCGTGCTGGTTGCTGACAAAGAAAACGCTGTCATCGTCGTGGCTGAAACCCGTGGCAATATTGCTTGACGGGTTTTCGGCGTCACCGGCCAGCAGGCGCAGCTCACCATCGGGCAGGGACTTGATGTAGATCCTCGAATCGGCCACGCTGACAAATTGCTGGATCAGCAACTGTTTTCCATCCCGGCTGAAATCGACCGGTTTCCAGAGCGTGCCGTCATCGGTCGCCAGCAGCAGCGTGGCCGGGTCCGAAGACCCCGGTTTCTGGATCCAGATGTCACTCGAGCGGCCGTTCCTGCGCGTGGAACGATAAGCCAGCTTGTGGCCCTGGCGGTCCCACGCCATGCGGTTGTTTAAAGCTTTGCCGTCGGTCAAAAGGTACATCTCGCCATCGCCGGGATTGAGCAGGTGCACCTGGTCGAACTCGTCACCACCCTCATCGAGGGTCACTGCGAGCAGACTGCCGTTGGGCTGCAGCTGAACTTCACCGACAGGCTCTTCGCCAAATGTCACCTGGTGGCGTTCACCGCCCGGTGCATCGACCCGGTGCAACTGGCTGACCGCTCCGAGGCTGGTTTTGATATAAATATTTTTACTGTCTTTCGACCAACAG